>WJJK01000283.1 GCA_014729705.1 Candidatus Altarchaeales archaeon
CAGTGCCCCAGTAAACAGGGCTTTTTCCAGGTTGAAGTGTTGGTGGAATAATTTTAGGTGTTTATTGTCCTCCTGCAAGCGGGTTACGGCATAGGTTTTGGCGAATAAGCCAAACATTAGGATCTGGCTTCCGGTTAGGATAAGCAGGGTTGAGGGGTATAGTAGGTGGTAGTAGAACGTCAACCCAAAAAGGGATATTGGTTTAACGTATAGTAGGGTTGTTGTAATTAAGCCGGTTAGGGTGAGTAGGGTTCCAGGCGCAAGGAAAAGCCATGTGGGGCTGTATAGTAGCATGAACCTTAGGTGTCGGTAGCCGTCGCCTAGGCTTTTGAGTTTGGATTCGCCTAGGCGGGGGTGGTAGTCGATTGGCAGTTGCTTGATTTTCATGTTTTTTTGGAGGGCTTTAATCAGCATTTCGGTGGCGTACTCCATACCCGACGTCTTCAAACCCAGTTTAAGGTATTTCTCGCGTTTTATTGCGCGCATGCCACAGTGCACGTCACGGAGGTCTGAGTTAAAAAGTAGGCGGAATAGGGCAGACAAAAGGGGGTTGCCCAGGTATCGGTGTAGGGGGGGCATAGCATCTCCAATTATATGTCCTTTGAATCGGTCTCCAAGGACTAGGTCGTAGTCCTCCTCCAACTGCTTTATGAAGTTGGGTATCTCCTGGAAGCTGTAGGTGCCGTCTGGGTCGGCGAAAAAGAGGTAGCGTCCGCAGGCTTGTTTGATTCCGTGGTGGTAGGCGGTGCCGTAGCCTTCCTCATCGTGTTTCACCAGTTTCACGCCGTGTTCCCTTGCTATTTCGGGGGATTGGTCGCAGCTTGAATCAGAGACTATGAGTTCATAGGAGTAATCTGTTTGCCCCATAACTTTTTTGATTTCCTCTATACTGTGTGGCAGGGCTTTTTCTTCGTTTCGACAGGGAAGTACTATGGACACGTCCATTGGCTTCAGCCTAGCATCACAAGCATCTTGATTGTGCCTTCTTCCTGCTGGAACTCCTCTAAAGCTTTTCCGATGACTGCGCCAAAACACCTGGTTTTGTCGCCGCAGCGCATAGCATGAGCGGGAACGCTTGACGTGGTCAACAGGTCGCCGGGTTTTATCGCACCCGACTCATTGCAGACTTTAACTGAGACACGCCCGGCCAATGCTAAAGGCAGTCCGTTGTTTTCGCTGTTCAGTATGTAGGCGGGATCAGTTGAGATAACTCCTGCGACTGCGGTGTTGTAGGCTGTCGCAGAAGGCACTAGGGTCTCTGCATCCTTTTCTGAGACCACTACTACCCCCCCCGCCTCCAACTCTCCTTCAACATCAAAGTTCTCTGCTATGTCTGCATCCGCACCATATAAGTCTCCGCCCAAGTATAAGTCACTTGACACATTTAACTCTCCATCAACGTAGAGTTGCCCGGATCCCACTAAATCCGGGTCAATAATCAGGTTAGAGCCGTCGTAGGTGATGTTGGCATCCTGACCATCACCCAACAAAAGGGCTTGATCATCCCCGTCGATTGCTAAATCCCCTTTAGCCACAAATACTCCATAGTTTGTGTCTGCTCCAGAGGCTGAGAAATATCCTGCATAGGAGGTATCTGCTGTTCCAACTACGTCGTTGTATGTCCCATATTTTGTTGATGAACTGGAATCATCAATATTTCCTTGTACTCTGTTGTAGACCCCATATTGTTTGTAGCTTGGGTAGGATACAATAGACCCTGAAAAATCAACTTTATTGTATAAACCATAGACTATGGCATCTCCTTCCCCTAGATCATAGGTTCCAGTGTCATCAAGGTCTGTGTAGCTGCTGTAGCCGCGCATATCCGGATCGAATCCGCTGGGAGCCCCCGTAATGTCAAGATCTAGATACTTACCATATGATTTAGCATTCCCGCTCCCAGAGGTTATCATAGTCTGGTGGTGTCCATAAATAAAGCCAGTGCCCGATGACGTGAAGCTTGAGGTAAGCATCCTATCAGAAACAGGATTCGTATTAATCGCATGTGTCTGGCTGGAATCATTGCCTAACTGCACCTTACCTGTCACATTCAATCCATCCCCCACCTTAAGCGGGCTCCAACCGTACATCGTGCCATTCACCCACACATCACCTGACACATTCACATCACCGACACTGGGCGGCATGACTGCATCCCCGACCGCAATTCGATCCACCGACAAATTACCCCACTCAATACTCGCTAAATTCAGGTAAGTGTCGCCAGTCACATTCAAATCCCCCAAAATATCCACGTCACTTGAAAACGTCGCAGACGCAAAGTCGCTGTGGCCTGTGACATTCAGGTCGCCTATGACCGTTAATTCTTGTGTTGGCGAGTCCGTGCCTATCCCGACTTTGCTTTGGATGTGGGTGTCAGCGTAGGAGACGAAAATCTTGCCCCCAGCGTCAACCGCAGTCTGAACCCGACCATCACTACTCAAAGCCACACCAACCAATCCTTCACTCGTATCCTGAGCCTCACTCCAAGTTGCTCCGTAGTTGCTTAAACCCCACTTGGATTCAGTCAACCCAACCCCCCCAAAATACGCTCCACCCTCCAACTGCGCCAACTGCATATGCTGCACGGAAAACAAAGCCGTGTTATTCAAATCACTGGCAGGCAAATAAACAGGGACTTCCACCGTCCCATTAACAGCCACATCACCTGAAGTCACATTCAAACCACCTCCAACCTTAAGCGGACTCCAACCCCACATCGTACCATTCACCCACACATCACCTGAAATATTCACATCCCCGATGTCAGCGGGCATGGCTGAATAACCCACCGCCAAACGATCCACAGTCATGTTGCCGTATTCTACGGACACCAGGTTTAGATAGGCGTCGCCGGTGACATTCAAATCACCTATTATATCCACGTCTCCCCGGAGGTTGGTGTTGGCGTAGGATACGTATATTTTTCCGTCATAGTCTACGGCGGTCATGACTTTGCCGTCGCTGCTCATCGCTATTTTGAATATCTTCTCTCCCGTGTCGGTGGCCTCACTCCAGGTTGAGCCGTAGTCGGTGGATACGAAAATCTTGCCTCCGACGTAGTCGGAAGCCGCTTGTATGCGCCCGTCACTGCTAACGGCAACGCCGTATAACTGCTCCCCCGTGTCGGTGGCCTCACTCCAACCGACTCCGTAGTCTGTTGACACAAATATCTTTCCATTGTAGTCTACTGCGGTCTGGATGCGCCCGTCACTGCTCATGGCAACATCCCTTAGATCTTCAGAGTTCAGGGTTTCGTCTGTGGTCCAGTGTTTCCCGAAGTTGTTGGAGCCGAATATACGGCTGGGTGAATCTACATCGTCGTCTACTGCGGTTTGGATGCGCCCGTCACTGCTCATGGCAACGCTCGTTAAATTCTCTAGGGTGTCGGTTGCCTCGCTCCAACTGGCGCCAAAATCAGATGAAACAAAGATTTTCCCGTTATAATCAACTGCGCTTTGGTATCTTCCGTCACTGCTCATGGCAATATCGCTTAAGTTCTCTGTAGTATCCTGTATCATACTCCAGTTGGCGCCGTATTCGCTTAAACCCCATTTCTGCTCATTTAATCCCACGCGGCCGAAATAAGCACCCCCCTCCAACTGCGCCAACTGCATATGCTGCACCGAAAACACTGATGAAGCGTTTTTTTGCTGGTCTCCCGCTATAAAAACCTGGTTTTTTTCGTAACCCACCCAGGAACTGTCTGTGAGGGATGAACCATAGGTACAATCAATTAGTTTGTTGAAAGTTAAGACGTTCTCTTGGGAGGTTCCAGTCTCATACAAACACCAAGTGGAGCCTGAAATCAGGTTATCGGATATTATGTTGTTGCTACTATCGTCTAGGGATATCCCCCGAACAGTGTTGTTTATGGTGTTGTCTCCCACCGTGTTATGGTTTGCAACCTGGAGATGGATTCCAAAGTTTGCGCCGTGTACTACATTTCCTGTGACTGTGCAGAATTTAACCTCGTCTGTGCCTTCCTCCTCCAATTCGATGCCGTGGCCCCCGACTCTCTCAATGACGTTTCCCGTGATGCTTGAGTACTGCGAGCCTTCGGTGTCGATGCCGTTGTCGCCGCAGCCGACCAAGTAGTTCCCGGTTATGGACCCGTATTTCATGTCGTTTACGTCCAGGCAGTCGTCGCTTACGTTCATAACCGTCACACCCTCTATCAACAGGTTCCGCCCCACGTCATTGTCAGCGAACTCGTCTACGTATATGCCGTCGTTTCCTTCAGAGGAGGCGTCGCCTGCAAGCATGTTTATTATCCAGGAATCCAGGATCTTCACCCTAGATACGTTCACAAGCAACTTGATGCCGGCATAGTCCCCTGTGCCTCCTGCAGCTGAAATCCAAAGCCTTGACAAAGAGATCTCTTTAGAGTCTTTCTCAACGACTACGCCGGTGTAGTCTCCGCTGCCGCCGGTCATGTTGATGCGTAGATCAGATACTGAAACCCCCGAAGAACCCTCGCTCACGTTGATGGCGCAGCGGCTGCTGTCGGTGGCATCATCCAGATACACTCGGGTGCCCGCACCCTGACCTAAAAGCGATTCATTGCTGCGCAAAACAATGGGGTTAGCTATCGTGAAGGTGCCGTCCAACAACATGACGGCGCCGTTGCCCACATCATCCAAAGCCTGCTGAATCTCCACCTCATCGTTGGTACCGTCACAAACATAATCCGCATTCTGACTATAGGAGTCGCTTGCAGCCACCACACGAGCATGACTTCTAGGAACATCCACAACCTTGCTGCCTTGAGTGGAAACATCCGCATACGAAACAAAAACCTTACCCCCAGTGTCAACCGCCGTTTGAACCCGACCATCACTACTCACAGCCACACCATAAAATGCTTCACCCGTATCCTGAGCCTCACTCCAAGTTGCTCCGTAGTTGCTTAAACCCCACTTGGATTCAGTCAACCCAACCCCCCCAAAATAAGCTCCACCCTCCAACTGCGCCAACTGCATATGCTGCACGGAAAACAAAGCAGTGTTATTCAAATCACTGGCAGGCAAATAAACAGGGACTTCCACCGTCCCATTAACAGTCACATCACCTGAAGTCACATTCAAACCACCTCCAACCTTAAGCGGACTCCAACCCCGCATCGTACCATTCACCCACACATCACCGGAGATATTCACATCCCCGATGTCAGCGGGCAACTTACTGTGACCCACCGCCAAACGATCCACCGACAAATTACCCCACTCAATCGAAGCCAAATTTAGGTAGGCGTTGCCGGTGACATTCAAGTCGCCGTGGACTATTACCTCGCCTTCCGTGAAATTCATTTGGTTTCCGACGCTGCTCATAAAGATCTGTCGTTCCTGACCGTCGAAGTCCATGTCCTGCTCCGCCGGTTGGCCCTGCGCCTGGATGAAAACCTCCATCCAATAGATGCGCCCGTTTTGCAGCGTCAACTCAGTGGAACTATTACCCAACACAATATCGAATTTGCCTGCAACCACCTTCCCGTCAAAATCAGTGCCAGAATCATACACCTTATTGCCTGCAGTAGGATCATCCCAGATCTCGATACGCACATCCCCGGATGCAAGAGGGTCGCCTTGATAATCCACATCCCCCTGCAATTCCATCAAATCATCAATAGCCGAAACTAAAAGAGGTAGAGAAACAATCAGGCTTAAAGCCAACCAAAACCTTGTTCGCACACGCACTAATAAACACCCCAACCAAACACCACGCCGGAGATGAAAAGCTACTATAATATATTTATACAGGAATAAAAATCCGAAATACTAGTAAGTCAGGAAAGTAATCCGGGTTTGAACGTGGCCAACACTCCCATTAGCTGTGTTGTTGAAAGACAACAGCATGCTCCGATCCCGAACTCCATAGGAGACGTCTCCGAACTGAAGAGAAAGATTATCATTATCCTCGAAAATAAAAGACCAGTTGCTGGATTCCCCTCCCAGAAAACTGCCGTTGAAAGTGTAATTATAGTTAGAGGCGAAAAGCGTGACATCCACATCCAAGGTACCAGAAGAAGCCCTCTCCACAATCAACCTATCCAGGATCCGCTCAGCAGGCGCCATATCATAGGAGATGTTCCACTTACTTGTTTTAAAGACGATCACATCCGCATACGGACTATGCTGGACGTGGGTGTGTAACTCCACGGTCGTAGACGAAAGCAACGCAAAATCATCGCCCCGCTCCCAACCCCAAACCATAGACGAACTGTTACTGTGATTGCCAAAAGGTTGAGTGGAGTTAACTCCGTTCACCTCCACCCAAAACCGGTGATCCGCCTCACTATCATTATCATCCTTACTCCTAACCCACAACGTATAATTCATCAAAGAAGCGTCCAAAGAATCAAGGGGCACATAGAAATTCTTGCGCGCATAAGTCGTCCAATCATAAAGATGCGACTCATAGTCGCTGGTATCATCCACGATGCTGCCTGTGGGAGACGTGAAATCCTCAGCCTCAATCCAGATCAAGTCAGCTAGAGTATCTGAGGTGAACCTGCCTATAACCTGGTAACCCAAAAGAAGAAAGGAATCCCCGGACGTATTCAAAACAAACAACTTGTTTTTCGTGAAATCACTCCACCCGTAATCATACTCATAAGGCTCAATAGGGTGTCTAGGACCCACCGCCCCCACATTCAAGGTCACGTTCGTAGCCAGCTTCTCCTCATAGAAATCCTCGATAAAGGTGCTATAATTCCAAAGCACCTGAGAGATATTCCAAGGGGCGGGGACATAATCATAGAAGGTGACCGTCACATTAACCC
>WJJK01000284.1 GCA_014729705.1 Candidatus Altarchaeales archaeon
ATGCTTGCAGACTTTGTAGTTGTTTTGATTTGTGTCGCTGTTTTTGGCGGCATAATTTGGTGGGGAATTAAAGAAGGTAGTAAAAGGAAATAAACCAGATGGGGGTGAATTGGATTCGACGGGGCGTAATTGGTTAAGAACTCAGCCTGTGGACGATCACGAACCACATAAAAATTGTGATAAACCATAATTGGCAAATCGTCAATGTTAGCCTATATGGAGAGTAAGCTCTCCAAGTCACCTGCTAAGACACTCTCCGTGAGTGCTTAAAGCTGACCCAGCGGCATGGTTGGAAACAGGAATGCCGTACCTTAAACCGAACCCTGATTAGACAGGGACGTCTGGGGGCAGGCGGAAAATAAAATACCCACTAGGAACTACCTACCGTTTACATATGGCTGTGTAAACCTCTTAATGGATGCGGTTCGGACGCGGGAATCGAAGCCCGCCACCTCCACCAAAAGAGAATGAGGGCAAAATGACTTTACAAGAAAAACTAAGACATGATCTAAGGAACTCGGAAGACCCGTCTTTGAGGGCTATTTTGCGCATAGTTCTTGGTGAGATAGACAGGCAACCTAAGAAGGTGCTGACTGATTCAGAAGTTGAATGGATCATAAAGAAGCTTATTAAATCCGAGAAAGAATTGTTGGAGTCTACTGGAAGATCTACTGACCCGGCTTTTATAGCTCTCCTCAATTTGTATTTGCCCAAACAACTTAATGATGATGAGATTGAAGGTTGGATTAGGAACAACGTTGACTTTTCAAGTCTAAAAAACAAGATGCAAGCAATTGGCATCGTTACTAAAAATTTAGGGAGTGCAGTAGATGGAAAAAAAATTAAAGAAATCATACTCAAAAAATTCTAGAAAGGAGGAAAATTTGAAAAAGTCTAGACCGTTAGAAGTAAAAGTTGAAAATAACGATGTAGAACGTGCAATGAAGATTCTTAAGAAGAAGATGCAGAATGAGAACATCTTCCGCCGCTTGAGAGATAAAAGGCATTATGAAAAGCCTAGCGATAAAAAGCGCAGAGTAAGAAGAGAAAATGCACGAAAATATAAGAAGTAGCAACAGCCCGTTAGCTCAGGGGGAGAGCGCTGGTCTTACAAACCAGCTGTCGTCGGTTCAAATCCGACACGGGCTACAAGGTGCCGGGTCGTCCAATGGCAGGATACAAGACTTTGAATCTTGTGATGGTGGTTCGACCCCACCCCCGGCAGCCAAATAGAGCTACGGAGGTGATACTACTGACTAAAGCCAATGTGGGTTGCAAGATTTTGAGTGTCACTGAAGTAACAGAGGGGTCATGGAGAATAACATTTGATTTGAATATAAGAACTGAAAATGACCTTTTCTGTGATGAAGAAGGAACATTATTAGGATATTTACCGGCAGCGGAAGATCCAATAAGTCTGGACAGGGTTTTAAAGCTTTGTGCACAAGATATGAAGGATGATGTAATAGAGGCGATAAAGGAAGAGAAGAAAAAGCGGGTGTAGCATAATGGCTAGTGCGGTAGGCTTCCAACCTACTGATGAGGGTTCGATTCCCTTCACCCGCTCCAACCAAGAAGGGAGAGGTTGAAATGTTTGAGGATAGCAAAGGAAATAGATATGAACCAGGGGATGTCATATTTTTAGACATAGACACCCCTGGTCCACAGTTTATGGGCTATGTAAGTTTGGAATCCTACAAACGAACAAATTGTATTGAAGAATTTGTTCGTGTGCGGGCAGTAGAAGGCCATAAAATGGAAAAGGTGGAAAAAGAAGGCATGTCCATAGCCAAGGGCGTTAAATATAGAACACCAAATAGAACAGCATAGTGAGACAGACAGACAGACATTAGACATTAGGAGGAAGACAGACATGTATGCAAAGTTTCTTATTTACGGTGATGAATGTGATCAGCACAACATAGAACTAAGGGGAGTTAGTAACAAGGAAGGAAACAAAGCGAAATTGGTGGTGCCTTATGTTTGCCATGTTTTTGAAGGCAAGAGGATGTCTTATAAAAAGTACAGCGTTTCTGGCAAAGATGAGTATTATGCAATAACTAGGCCGCTGACTATCCATTGTGTCCTTTCAGATATGGACATAACTCAGGAGTTTGAATTTATAGTTTTAAGTATTTATGCCGAGGACGGTACTCCAGAGAGTTATATATCGGCAGCAGATGCAATTTTGTACATTATGAATGATAACGGCAAGACCATAGACAAATTAGCTTGTAGAAATAATCACTAAAAAGTTAATCTGTCTGTCTCACA
>WJJK01000285.1 GCA_014729705.1 Candidatus Altarchaeales archaeon
CCTCTATAGGGGTCAAAAGAGGAAAAGCTAAAACGAAAGTCATCCCTTGGTCGATTCTTCAATCAGACCGGGAGTGTGTGCGGCATTTTGTCCGAGCTTTAGTAGATGCTGAAGCTTCTGTTGGGAAAGAAGGACTGGAGTTTTCCTCTGCTTCTGAAGAACTTGTGAAACAGCTCCAAATAGTCCTTTTAGGTTTTGGAATAGTCTCAAAGAGATCTCCTAAGAAGGTCAAGGCTTTTCCAGATAATATCTATTGGAGACTTTTTATATTTGGGGAAAATGTTCGAAAATATATGAATGAGATAGGTCTGATAAGCCCTCGTAAAATTGAGAGGATGTCCCCTCTCCGGAATATTCGGGAGATCCAAAGCAAAAATTACCTCTATGACCCAGTAGTCTCGATCGAAGAAAGCTTCGGTCAAGTTTACGACCTAACTGTGGATGATCCAAGTCATACCTTCATCGGTAACGGGGTCGTTAACCATAACACCCTGATGTCTATTGCCTCTCTCTGCTATATCTGGGAGAAGAGGCCAGAAGAGAGAGCGATTATCCTGACCGATAAGTCAGCTGTCGCCCAGTGGGAAAAAGAGTTCGAGAAATTTACCGAGGGGGTCACGGTCATTACTGTTGATGGTCCCCCGAAAAAAAGAGAAAAGGCTTATGCAGCTTTTCAGGAAGCGAAAGGGCCCGCGGTTCTGATTACGAATTACCGGAAGCCTGTAATCGATTTTGATCACTTCCAGCATATGCAGGGCTTCACTTTTATTACGGATGAGGCAACCGCGTACAAAAACCCTCGAACCCAGACCCACCAGGCCTGCAAATACCTTGGTGACAGGGCCTCGAGGGTCTGGGCTTTGACCGCAACCCTCATCAAAAACAACCTTCTCGAAGGGTTCGGGATCTACAGGGTTCTGGTCCCGAAGCTCTTTCCAAATAAACGAAAATTCATTGAGAATTATACGATTTACTACATGCAGCCCGTTCCTGGAACAAGGCGGAAGGTTCCTATCGTCAAAGGATACAAAAAAAGTCACATTGACTCCTTCAAGCTGAAAATCGATCGATACTTCATCGGAAGGGCCAAGTGGGAGGTCGCAAAAGAACTTCCTGCCCTTACTAAAAAACATATCACTATTGGCCTGAGCCGGAATCAGTCCAGCCTCTATGAGGAAGCTCTTTCGGGGCTCCTTCAGGTGGGAGAAGGAGACACTGCAGAGGACCGTGAGGTAACAAAGCTTACCGCGCTGATGTACTGTCAGCAGATCGTCAACCATCCCGCTCTGATTGAGAGGTCCGGAAAATCCAGGAAACTCGAAGAGCTTCTGGACATTCTGAAAGAAGGGGACCTGGCTGATGAGAAGGTAATGGTGTTTACCAGATTCAAGAAAATGGTAAACATCCTGGCCCCCCTCCTGAATAAGCTTCATAAGGACAAAGAGCGCTTCTGTGTTCGTGTTACCGGGGACGAAAACAACGAACAGAGACAGGAAGCGATGAACCTGTTCCAAGACCCTGAGTCCGATACGAGGGTCATTGTCATTACAATGGCCGGAGCCGCCGCGATTAACTTGCAGGCGGCCAAGGCGATTATCTTCTATGACAGCCCCTGGTCAGCAGGAGACTATCTCCAGATCCTCGGAAGAATGATCCGTATCGGGTCTACGCACGATAACGTATATGCGATTCATCTTGTCTCCGAGGATCGTGGGAGGCCCACGATCGATGGGAGAACCCAGGAGGTTCTCGCTTCCAAGATGGATCTGATTGAGAAAGTCCTCGGGAAAAAGCTCAAGACTACCGATGAAGAGGAAGACGATTACGAGGTTAGTGCCGAGGATGATATCACGGACCTGTTCAGAATCCTCCGGCAGGATGCAGTGACTAGGGAGAAATAGTTACAAGAGTGAGCGGGCCGGAGGGCCCCGAGGCTTGCCTCGGGGATGAGAGCGAGCCCTGCTGAAAATTTTCCCTGACTTTCTCTACTATTCCCTTCAATAAGTTCTGATAGTTGCGATACTTTTATAAGGGCTTTGTCGGCTTTCCCCTTCATCTTCCCCTCGAGATCGATCTTTCAGTTTTTCTTTCGTGTTGGTGAGGAAAGCTTTTGCAGTTTCACTGATGGAAGCCATTTCTTCTTCTACCAAAACCACTCTGCCGGACAAATCTTCTTTAATCAAATATTGGCGAAAAGTCAGCAAGATTTGGTTCCTCTCGGTCGTTTCGTCCTTCTTCCTCTCTTCCTTCAGTCCCCTCAGTCCCTGAAGAGTCTGCCCTAGAAGGGCTTCCAACCGAGCAAAATTTTTGTTTGTGGTTCGGGGTTTAGGAGATTTACCTTTATCCTTTTCTTCTTTACTTATCCATCTTCTCCTTTTAAAAGAGTCCCACTAGGAGATTTCATAGGCAGGTTCGGGTACTAC
>WJJK01000286.1 GCA_014729705.1 Candidatus Altarchaeales archaeon
ACCCCAACCCAACCGAACTCTCGGGGGACTAAGGTACAAGGCACTGAATGACCACGAGAACCACTCAAGGTACACGTGTAAACAGGCACCTGGATGAAACCGTAAGGTAAAAATAACTCTGAGGTCCGGGTCTTCATTACCTACCTACTCCGATATTGCGACAATGCACACTAGGTACCTCTGTTATTGTCTTCATGTTCCAAAAAATTTTCCCTAAATGAAAAAAGTTGAGACCCGAAGACCCCTGAGAAATCCCTATTCTCCAAACAACGAATACTGCAATACCAACTGACCAGAACATGGAGTACAGGTACAAGGACTCTTACACCAGACACCCGACCTGGATCGATACACATTCGTCTCCGGTAAATCCCTCCGAATACCTACTAACACACTTACCCGAGGACGCCACGTATAAGGCGCCATGCTCCCATACCCGTCTGTTAACGTCGTAGTGTACACTGGGGTACGACTCCTACGGCTGTACTGCACCCCAGGAACCCACTCCCACTCTCTCGTGTCCGTCTGCATACAAATACCCCATGGACTCATACCCCAATAAAAAACAACACCGAAACACACCATAGATAGTTTCCTGAATAGTTTATTCGAATACCTCAGGACCACCATACAAAACTCAGATCTTTATTTTTTATTATTATACCACCGGATCCAAGGCGCTTTGATTTGGATCCACTACGCTAAACCCACAAACCGTAAGGATTTCCGGAATTTCGGGTTTTTATTTACTGATTAAAATAAGACTAGAATACCCTGGACGGATATTTTACTAATAAATGGATCCATGCCGACTTATAAATATTACACCCAAAAAACTACCCCGAGTAACCGGCCGGTTATCTCTTTTGACCAGGGAAATACACACTATGGTTGGAATGCCTGTGGAGATACATAGACACGCATAGGAGACCACAAGAAACCCTGGAGACCGGGACCCACCCCCTCGCCACCTCCTGCCATCGAAAGGCTCGAGAAGGCACCCTACGGACGTTCTAGAGGCCCTGAAGTTATGTCTAGTGTCGACCGCCATCACCCCGTTATGCGAAGCAAAACATGGTGGGGGCAGGGGCAAAATTTGCGCACCGAATTATAAGGTATCGTAAGTGCCCGTAACTCTTTGATTTTTCGGTTTATTTTTTTGCCAATTTCAAAGCCATATTTTATTTTTCCGGCAAATCGGCCGCATAGAAATCGCGGAGCCCTATATTTGGTGTAGTTTTCCGGTTTTTTACAGGACTTTGCGAATCTTGGTCTATGTTTGTGTATTTTTCCTGTGTAATATGTTTGACAAGTAGCAAAATAAGTTACAGAATATCGCCCTATCAGCTATTAAAGTGCATTTTTGTAACAGAAATAGCTGAGTCGTTAAGTTATCCAGAGGGGGTCTGGGTTTTTTCGGTCTCTTTTGAGGGAGAGGGCACCGTTGAGAAAGCGTCTTTACCTACGTTCGGAGCATGGTGGTCATCCAGTTTTTGTAAAGCGGTCGGGTAAGAGGAGGGAGTATACGTTAAGGGTGGGTGGGGAGGTGTATAATTTCCGTACTACGAGGGCTTTATTGAAGCATTTATATGGGAAGATTGTGTATATTTCCCACGATCGTTATTTCAAGTTAGGCAGGTATGCGAAGGACAGTGAGGAGACGACTTCTTTATTGGGTTTGTTTCATCAGTTACCTGGGATAGATTTAGAGAACAGGTCAGAGGAGGTTAGTAAGATCTTGTTTCGTTGTTATGGGAACCGATTATCTCAGTTGAATATGGATACGGAGGATGTATTACAGGAGGTATTCAAGGGGATTTTGACGAGGAACAAGGGAAAATGTCCTTGGGATCCTGGGAAGTCTTCTTTTGGTCATTATGTACACATGGTTTGTGGCTGTGTTTTATCCAATTTACAGAAAAAGCAGAAGAGGAAGACGGATAGGGAGGTAGTCGGGGTCCGAACCTATACAGATCATGCCTGGGAGTGGAAGGATGCGGCAGAATCTGTGGAGGGTTCTTATGAAATCAGTCCTGAGCAGGAGGATTTCGAGGTAAAGGAATCTATGGAGGACTTGAAAATATGGCTAGAAGGTCGGGAGGACTCTCGTAAGACGGATAACAAGATAGCTCGTAAGATCATCCCTTTGTTATGCGAGGGGTATAAGAGATCCGAGATAGCTTCTTTTTTGGGTATGGATCCGGGTAAAGTTAGCAGAGGATTGCATTATTTGAGGTCGGTTACACCGGAGTGGGCGGGGGTTTAGGGGATTTTCCACCACGAATTTCCTCCGGGGAGGCCTCGAATCCATATTGCGGACAGGTCTCTATAGTCCCGTATGTTCAGGGTCCATTTAGGGAGTCTTCGAAAGCTCCATCTGAAGGGGAGATCGGGGGAGTCTTTCTCTGCTTCTCTGTTTAGTCTTCGGGCAGTGGAGACCAATTTTTTAATGGTCCCTGCATACTCTTCTCTGTTTAGTCTTCGGGCAGTGGAGACCAATTTTTTAATGGTCCCTGCATACTCTTCCGTGAAAACATAGAAGTATATGCAGGTGTGTTGTCCATTCTGGAGGAAATCCAAGGATTCTTCTGCCGTGATACACATGACCCCGGGAAATTTGGCCATTCTTTTGATTACTTTTTCGATTTTCTCCATAAGGGTTTTGCAATCTGCCCGGTGGAGGTAATGCCCAGGGTTCATGAGTATTCCCCATCAGGGATCTCTATGATTTTGATGTCCTCATCTGTTTCCAGGGCTCCGGTGTCTTCCAGGATCCTGTCCAGATCGTCAATTTGATTCTCAGGCGACAAGGATGAAGGTTCCTGGTCGAAGGAGAATCCTTTTAGGGGATCTTTGACGGGTTCCTGTTTGAAGGGGGGCTCTGATTTTACAGGTTCGGGCCCTTCTTCGAAGGAAGGCTCTATAGGTTTTACGGGCTCTACAGGTTCCTCTATGGGAATCTCTATAAGTTCCTCATCCTCATACAGGGACTCGAGGGTTGTTTTATCGAATTCGTAATCTTCTTCATCATTGAATCTTCCTGGGGTCTCCGGTTTTTTGAGGAGAGCTGGGTCGTGTTTCTCTCCCTTTTTGGGGAGATCCATTTTATCTGGGGAGACCATAAACCCCTTCATGCTCTCCTGTAGGGAGAGAGGGGAGAGAGGTTTCGGGTTAAGGTAATCCGACAGGAGGATCTTCAGGTCGTCGGGTAGGGGTTTTCCTGCACAGGAACAAAGCTCAAGGATCAGGTCTTCGAGGGACCCTTTCCAGTGGTCCAGGACCTGCTCTGGGGTAACTTCCTGTCCATGCGCATGGACCTTTCCTGTTTCCGCACCTGTTTCCTCACCCGTTTCCGCACCTGTTTCCGCACCTGTTTCCGCACCTGTTTCCG
>WJJK01000287.1 GCA_014729705.1 Candidatus Altarchaeales archaeon
AGAGGATTATGAGCAACTACGTGAGCGCGTAACCCGACAAGGTTATGAGGATTTCGATTCAGACCGCCTCATCAACCGCGTGGAGAAGGCAGGTGAGTGGGTTAAAATCCACGGCCCCGCACACCTTAGGTTTAGGATTCTCCCCCCCGATGAGGCTCAAACCGAGTTTGATGCTTTAGACGAGAATGTGAGGAAAGCCTTATCTGAGATAGCATCTGAGGCTGGAGGGGACTATTTACCTGCTGAATTCCACAAGAAAATATATGAGTTAGCTAGGGAAAACTCGATTGAGCCCGCCCACCAAATCTTCAAACCCCTCTACCGGGTTTTGATTGGTCAAGACAGGGGTCCTAAGGCTGCGATGTTTGTTTTATCCTTGAACAATGACCTTCTTGATGAGCGTTTCAACTAGTATTTTAACCCCCGCTACTATAGTTATTCTGTTTTAGTGGAGAGGGTGAATCCTTATGTTTAATGCGACGATTGTTGACACCAAAAACTGGCGTACAAGCATTGACGCCATAGCAGCCCTAATAGATGAGGGCACATTCAAGATAGATGAGAAGGGCATGCGTTTAACCGCCATGGATCCCAGCCAGATAGCGTTAATTGATTTCGAGTTACCTGCCTCCGCATTCGAGGACTACTCAGTGGAAAAAACCCTGGATATGGGCGTTGACTTCACTGAGCTTGCGAAGATCACAAAAAGACTGAGGCCTGAGGATAAACTCCACCTACAACTAGATAAACGCCTTAAGATGACGTTCGAAGGCGATACTAAGAGGACATTCACCCTATCTATTATTGACGCTCAGTCGACTTCGCCCAAGCAGCCTCAAATAGAGTTCACATCCGAGGTCAAGCTTGCTCCCGCAATGATCAAGGAGGCTTTGAAGGACGCTGAACTTGTCTCTAACCACGTCGCCTTATCCTGCGACGACAAAAACTTTAACGTCGCCTCAGACGGAGACACCGGTTCGGTGGACATAAGTCTTCCCGACGAAAAATTATTGAGCCTGGAGTGCGATGAGGACTGCAGGTCCGTTTATAGCCTTGAGCACCTTGAACACATACTCAAATCAGCGGAGAGCCCAAGCATAGTCACACTTAAGATGCGCACCGACGCACCCATCAAAATCGAATATAAAATCGGGGATGCTCAGGTGACATACTACCTTGCGCCGAGGATAGAGAGTTCATAAAAAAAATGGAGCATGAAATACTATATCGACCGTCATACGCCCTACTGCAACTGAAACTATCCCGCGGGGAGGCGATATCCGCTGAAGCAGGCGCGCTTGTGAGCATGTCCTCTGGCATCCAGATGGAGACGAACATGAAAGGCGGTTTGCTTGGGGGTTTGAAGAGGAATCTATTAGGCGGGGAGAGCATGTTCATCAACACATTCACAGCCGAATCAGACGGTGAACTCACACTCGCCCCCGCATTACCGGGAGACCTTTCTGCTATGCGGTTATCGTCTAAACCCATGTATCTGCAATCCGGTTCATACATAGCCTCCTCCAAAGAAGTTGACATAGACACGAAGTGGGGCGGCTCGAAAACCTTTTTCTCCCGGGAGGGATTATTCCTGCTTAAACTCTCAGGCGTAGGCCAATTATTCGCCTCAAGCTACGGCGCCATACACGAAGTGAACCTTGAGGCAGGCCAGAAATACACAGTAGACACCGGCCACATGGTAGGCTTTGAGGAAGGAGTAGGATACGACGTGAAACGCATAGGCGGCCTAAAATCCACCCTACTAAGCGGCGAAGGATTAGTGGTGGAGTTAACCGGCCCAGGCAAAGCGTTAATACAAACCCGAAGCCAAGACAGCTTCCTAGCCTGGCTTTTGCCTAAGATACCCCGGAAAAAATAGGTTAATTTATTTCAGTGCCCTGGAATTCTCTGCCTTCCACTGCGTTTTCCATGTTTTCTAGGTTGCGACCGTCTAGGATGATTGTTTTTATCCTGCTTCTTTGTATGGTTTTCGCTGCCACCAAATCCAGCAGGGGGTATTTCCCTGCGCACGTTGATTCCTTGGCTACGAGTTCAACGATATAGTCAAAGCCCATATTCCTTATTGGTTTCGCGTCCTTGTTTTTCTTTGGATCCCGGTCGTAGACGTAGTCTATGTTCGAGGCGTTTATGAATAAGTCCGCCGACACCCAGTCGGCCAGTAGTGCTGCGACGGCGTCGGTTGAGTGGCCGGGTTCCGTGCCCCCCATCACAAGTATCTTCCCCCCATATCTTTTTTGCGCATCAAAAAGGGTTTCAGGTATTTGGGGGAAGGCGGAGTCACCTAGTTTTTCCTTAAGTGCTTTTGCATTCTCCCGGGTGGCCTTTATCCCTATCCAGTCGTATGCGGCCTGGCTTAAACCGCTTTCTGCTTGAGCTATTTTTTCCCTCGCTGGAGCGCCTCCCCCGACGACGACTGCGATACTGTGTCTCCCGCTTATTTTCCGAAGAAAATCCGCTGCCTTACCCAAGTAGATTTCATCTATCTCGTCTGGGGCTAGGATGCTTCCCCCCAAGCTGAACACAATCCTCATGTTACTGTATTAATAAGACATTGTCTTGTAAATAATGTTAATGTGGTTGGCTATGGAATGTGATTTGCTTGTTTTCGGGGATGCGGCCTATGATTTCTTCTGTGAAGTTAATTACCTGCCTAAATCTGATCAGGCGGCGGAGGTGACATCTAAGAAAAGGTTTTACGGTGGTATGGGCGCCAACTGCGCGGTGCAGGCTGCGAACCTAGGATTATCTTCCGCCTTGGTTAGTGTGGTGGGAAGTGATGCGGGGGACTATAAAAAACACCTGGATGAATTGGGTGTGAAGACTTA
>WJJK01000288.1 GCA_014729705.1 Candidatus Altarchaeales archaeon
GCGCACTTCTTCGATCTGGGATGTCTTCTTAGCCATTGTTCCTCACTTATCTACAAAAGGGAATCGGAATACGAGGTCTGCTTGTATATCGAACCGAATGACCCCAGCGTCACATGCTTTTACCCCACCATCCGAGGGTGGGACAAAAATAATCTCTCCGGATCCAATTTAATTTCGAAATTGGGATCTTCAATGATTCTGTGCCGGGTATTAAGAAGGCACGTTATTTTTCGAGGTGAGGCAATGGAAATCAAAAAAAGAAAAGAGATCCTTCAAAAACTCGACACCCTGAGCCAGAAAGAATCCCAGAGTCACATCATAGAAGCCTTCAAGTACATCGAATGGCTCGAAGAGAAGGCTTCCAGATGGGAGCGCTATCTCAATAAATTCGACTGGAATTGGTATCTCGTCCTGCACAGGATCCGGAAGCTCCTGGAAAGACACGGGTACACCAGCGAAGTCGATGAAATCGAGCTGTTCAAAAAATACTGGAACGGTCTCCTCTCTGAAGAGGATTGGGAGAAAATAAGGGAAGAAACCGGAGAAGGATTCCTGGGCCGCGTGGTTTCCGCTTATGGGGCTCCTTTTCATGAAGATAAGGAATACGAACCCCAGTTTTTTAATGTAATTCTCGAGGACCACGGCCTCAAAAAGATCCACGTCATTAAAGTTCTTCGCACCCTATCAGACCTTGGTCTCAAGGAAGCTAAAGAACTCGTGGATGCTGCTCCTCATCTCCTGTTCGAAGAGATGGATAGATGGAGTGCGGAGCAGGCAAAAGAAAAATTGGAAGGAGTCGGCGCAATTATTCGCCTGGAAGCATCCTATTAATCTTCCCAGGGATTATTTTGAGGTCCTTCAAACGGCCCCCCTCAAATTCAGGAGGGGTTTTGGAAGCATCAATGAATAACCAATTTTTATCGAAGGACGTGAAATAGACCCCGAACCTTTTATCCTGCCCGAAGATCTCCAGGCAGATTTCCTCGTAGCTGTCTTCCCGGGCCTTGAAACTGAAACCCTCATCGGGAAAAGTATCGACAAACGTCGTTAGCTCAATCGCGGCTTTTTCAATCTCCTCACGGAGAGGTTTTTTCATCCCGACCCAGTCCAGCTTATTCAGGTCTGGATATGTTTCACTGGTTTCGAGGATACGGAGCCTGCGAAAATAGGGGAGGGTTCTACTGGAAAGAGTCCCCCAGAATTTTTCCCCCAGCTCCCTTCTCAGAGAACTCAAGGGAAAACCTTTAAAGATAGCATTGACCAGGGTCTCGTCGTCACCAGCACGATAGGCTTCCCGGATGACTATAGCCATCTCAGAAGCAGTGATCGCGTGCCTCCAATCGAGTTTCCGGTCACTCATCTAGATCCTCTTGAAGGAACTCCCTGGGGATAATCGCCACCTTCCAGTCCAGGTTATCCAACGCTACCATTTTACCATTATCCCGGTAATCCAGGAAAGTCCAGTATTCGTCGTCTTTCTCGATTTCCTCGATTCGGGTAACACCATGGTCGTCCTCAACAAGATCCCCAACCTGAAGCTCTCGATAGGTAATCCACTGCGTCTTGAGAAGATCTGCCAAGTCTGAAGCCTGATGAACACCTCTTTTCATTTTCTTTTCTCCTTTGTTTTACGCACCTCTACAGGATCTATTACCCGAAATTCGGGCCTTTGCTGTCAGCAAGAATCTACCTCCACAGTCTCGTGAGCAGAGGCAACGAGAAGGCTTATGAATGGAGGGAAATATGGGAAACAATAGAGCCAGGAAATCTCGAAAAGTGAAAAGAGCCCGCACCCAGGCAAGAAAGGAAAGGCGACTGGCTGAGAAAAAAGCGGCCGAGTTTGGCTGGACGGGTTTCTTGGATGATTTCAGAAAAACCACAGAACAGAAACTCCCCGGAGACGTCCTGCACTGGTTTTATGAAGAGGCCTGGAAACTTGCCTCCTGGGAGGAGATTCAGGAGATGAAAAAACGATTCCCAGGACAGGACTGGGTCCGAGCCGCCAGGAGAAATAATTATGATCCTCCGGGATGGGCTGGGAACCTTTTCAAGAGGGCTCAGGAAACAACTCTCTTAAGCCGGTGTGCTTCTCTCGTTGGGACCATGATCCGTCTCGGGACGATGGATTCGGGTCAAGCAAAAAAGGTTGTGGAGGCGCTCCTGAGAGGAGATTCCCCAACAGATCTAGGTCCTGGGATAACCTGGGCCCAGAACCTGAATCAGAAGGAGTGCCAATATCTTTACGATGTGGGTCTGGAGATTATTTTCCGAGGAGTGGAGGAGAGGCACCAGCTCGACAGGGAACTCGACTACAATTCCGAGAACTGGAGATTTGATCTTCTCTGGTTCTGTAAAGACCTGGACGAGTTTGCCTCCATCCATAATGTCCTGCACCACTCGGACAAATGTCA
>WJJK01000289.1 GCA_014729705.1 Candidatus Altarchaeales archaeon
GGTTCAGGTTCAGTATCGGATTCGAGTTACAGGTTCTTCGGAGGCGGTGAATTTCAAAACGGAAACGGATGGGTTTCCGAATGCAAATGTTCTCGCTCAGGGTGGAGAGTCCGCTCCTGTAGCAAGCTATCCTTTTGTTCGAGCAGATCTCACGACAGTTTCCGGTAATTCTTCCGCGGTGGCCTACGGAATCGAGGATGTTGGTCTTTGGGTTGCCGGAGATGGTTCCTCAACTTCGGCTACGGATCTGCAGTCCCTTGATGGGTTCGTATACGCAATCCCGATCTGTTTCGCCTTTCGTAGAAACGATGCTTACGTAGGTGGTGCGGGAGCTGGCTTCGATCCCGTAAACAACACGAACGGTGGTTTAACTTATAATCATGCCCTGTTCTCGAATCCCAATGTAGGAAGCATCGCGACCCAGACGTCGGACCGACCCGATGCCGGTTTTGCGGATGTTATTGTAGAGAATGATATCCTGGATCTAAGAAGGCACGTTTCGGTCAACGGAGTTGATCTGAAGGGTGAGCTTCAGTTCCAGATGAAATCCCTTCTGGATGGATCTTTCCGAACATGGGCTATCGACACGGCAAGCAAACAGACTCTTGGAAGTGGTTCCGGAGATGTTTCCACTCGCTTCCTTGTCTGTAATGAGGTTGGTCGAGATGCCGCACATGGCGGAAATAATGTAACTTCAGGAGATACCGGCCGAGGAGTTACTGTTCGGAATTATGACCACGTCGCGAGAAGATTTGGTTCCCAACCGGTCGTGGAGAAACTTGTCCTTTGGCTGTATCCACAGGATAGGGAGTCTGGTTCTGTTACGGCACCAGGAGAGTTGAATCCAGGGAAATTTGTAACCAAAAACCCGGCCGCTCCCGGTAATGCAGGGTGGTATATCGGAGATTCGATAAACATAGATCTTTCCTATTTAAACTGCTCTTCGGATGGTACCTGGTGTGTATCTGCGGCCTCTCTTGGTGGCGCTTACGTAACGGACTTTGCTCCTCCGGGAACGACGATTACGGACGTTCTTTCCATCTATCATGATGATGGTAATTATTATGGTGCCGTAGATCAGAAGGTCCAAGCTGCTGCTATCGAGGGTCTCGGGACCCCTCATATCGAGATCATGCTCGATGAGAATCCGATCAATGTGACCGGTGGTCTTCCCGCCTCCTCCTATCCCTTCGTAGGTTCTGGTGGCGTCGATGATGGTTCTCCTCGCAGAATTTACGTGGAGTTGGAGATTACCTACCCGATTGGGGTGGGTATCACGGACACTCCTGATCATGAAGTGACTCCTGATAGTAATTATCCCTACGGGGCTCTCCTCGAGAATGACATCACTCAGAGGCCAACGGATATGGAGCAACCTCTTGCTCCTTATTTCCGTGAAGGGTTCCGTGAAGTGGACCTGGAATATGTTGCTTCTGAGAATGGTGCTGGGGCGCCCATTGGTTCCAGCACCACCTGGGACATCGTCAGTAGGGATTCTACGACGCTGGTGTTTCCTAGGAGGATTTACGGAGATGCAGGGGCTCCGGTAAACGTCACCGAAAATGCAACGGCTTCCCCCCGTTTGGTTGATGACACCAATACCGAATATGGAAGCAGTAGCCGTCTTCTTACAATGTTTCCTGCAGGTGTCCCTGGTGGGGAACAGAGTTTGATGACGGTTACGTACTTTGCACAGGACGCTGTTCCCAATTTTGGTGCAGCGGGTGGTGGCTATCAGTCCAGCTTCTACTACCGTTCCAATGCACCTCAAACGGGTGGGGTCAAGGAAGGTGTGGTCTATGAGCCCACCGGAGTCCTTCCGGTAACTCTCAGCGTAGAGCCCTTACTGATGTCAGAGAATCTCTGGACGGGTCAATGTGGGATGGGGAGCTTGGATCTTCCTTTCCCGTACTATGCTCCTCTGGATCAGATTCCTGTCAATGATAACTTGACAGGTGGTTTCCATGGGGAATGGCAATTCTCAGCCCCTGCAGAGATCAGTCTTTCTGACTTCGATGCTGAGACGGGTCTTCTCAATCTGCACTGTATGGTTCCGGCGGATGAAAGCATCGATTTTGATTTCGGTGGGAGTTCTAATCCCCCCAGGACGGACTTAGAGTTCCGTGCTTATTATGACTTTGCCGATGACCAGACTTATCGGCCGACAGCTTTTGCGCAGCCTCTTAGCGGTGCTGTGCGACACAAAGTTTTCCTTCCCTTCCTGGCAAGAGCCAAAGAAGAAACAACTCTATTCAGGAAAAACGAGGTTCTTCTAATTGTCCTGACAAGGTGGGCCGAGAAAGACGACGAAAACGTTATTCGGTTTGCCGATACGGACAACCGGTCTTGTGCTGCTCTTTATAGGACCAAGAGACTTCTGATAGTTGCAGATTGATCTGCTACTCGAGGATGAAAGATGCCGAGAAAAGTCGATCCTGGTACAATTAGGTCCGGTTCCGGGTTAACTGTAACCACATCAAGTGATTCGGATGATCGGTCAGAGCTTTATAAGCATTTGACCAGCAATCCGGCGCATCCGGCCTCTCATATTTCGGTAGAGGATTTACCCGAGAGGTATACTTCTTCTAATGTAGAAGGGGCTTTGGAAGAACTCTCTTCTCTGGTTCCTCCGGCACCTCCTGTTTTGGGTACTTCCTCGACCCTAGTTGCTTTTAATGGTATCCCGGATTGGGGTGTTTTAAAGCTCAATGATGCCAAATTTGATGAGAGGACTGGAGCCTCAGCGGCCTCAATAGATCTTGCCGATGCCTATGGGTATTGGTGGGAAGTGGGTGACCCTGCTAATGTGAACCCTCCTTTCACTACTTTTGGTGAAGATCCTGCAACGGATACTGTATTTAACATTCCTGATGGATCATATACCGGAGGTGGCGACGGGGCTTCCTACCAGGGTGCGTATACTTATGATGCGGGAAGCCCAAATCCGATTACCCAAACGATGCGAATCGTGGCGTCTAACGGGATTGGAGGTCGGAAACCTGTAGTAGTTTCAGGTGCCGTTTATCCGGCAGACCGGGGGGTTCTGGCACTTCTTTTCTGGCCTGCGCGAGGGACAATAACAGATTTTGTTAGCCAGTCTCTGGAGGATAAATGTGTCTGTGCTATCGTTTTCGGAGGAGGTTTAACTTCTTCCTGTGATGGTGGCATTGAGGGAGGTATCTTCTACCCAGGAGATGGAGGAGATCCTTTCCAATACCCAGGTCAGGCAACCGGTCAATATTCTCTTGAGGAGCTTCATACAGGAAACTCTGATATTGATGGGAGCCCTCTTCCTTCTCCCTTTGATCCAGGAAATGCGGACCCGGCAGCTGGACAGGTTAGGATAGGGACCGATCCGAACGCAGGTGTTCCTGTAATCGTAGGTGGAGTACCTATCCTGGGTGGCAGCAGTGCAGCTACCGGTGGCGGCAACGACAATAATTTTTTCCGTTACCGTCTCCCTTATCTTGAAGACTACTCAAACATTTCTGGAGTCAGATATACTCCGGAGGACGATAAAGATCGGTACTTCAAAAAACCCTCTGTTTCCTATCTTCCGGGAGTCAATCTAACTCAGGCGGGTAACTATAGCAACATGACGAAGGATTTCTGGTCCATGCAGGTGGCCAGATTCCGGCACCGTTTCCTGATGGACGATACCGTTATCGGCGCTAGTGACCCCAGGGAAGATGGGAGTTATCTTTTTCTTCATTTCAAGACGGAGGCCGCCTTTGAGGCCCTGGTAAGGGACGGCGTGGCCCCTTCCAACAGTGACCTTTACAGTGCAAATCTCGTCGATTGGACTTATGCGGATGACCCCACAAATATCGCTGCAGATGACCCTTCGAACGGGAATCCGATTGCTTCTGGCTACCATCTTATCCGGGCAGCCATCTTTGAAGATCCGGGAACTGTAGGCGCTATTACAACAAATCAGTTTGATTATACCCCCGGAACGGGTTCCTCGGTAATGTACGTTTCGGGAGTGGGTTATTTCTTCAGTAAAGCAGGTTTTCTTGAAACTTCCTTTACCATAGATGAGTTTTCCTTTGTTCAGAATGATTTCTGGACAAATAGTTACAGGACCACTCTTCCTGGTAAAACAGGAGATGCCTATCTAGGCAATATGAATCCTGGGGTCTTGGGGGTTGCTAGTTTCTCCTTCGGAGATAATAGTGGAATCCCCACTCATGACCCAGGAGGGATCGTTTCCGATACGGATTTTCGAAAAGTTCAACGTTGCGATTTGAGCTTTTGGGAACTTTATGCCACAAATGCAGCCGCGGATGGGCCTCTCCCTTCAGATCCTCTCGATTTTACATATTCGGGACAGAACTGGTACTTTACGGGGGACTTCGAGACTCCTGCTTTCACACAAGAAGCCCAACCGGTTATGTGTCTGAGAAGGCCTCTTGGACATGCCTCGGCAGCTACAACAGTTACGATGACTCCCGTTCCTCCTCTGGATGGGAACAAGATTCTGTACCACTCGACTCAGGTTGTTACCAGCACCTCTTATGGAAACGTGACCTCAGGAGGTGTCGGAAGCGCTGGGACAGCTTTAGCTACCACGGAAACTGATACAAAAGATGTCGAGGAAAGATTCCTTGACGAGATTTATCGGTACTCCGAACAGTGGGATTCTGGAATCCCGTTTTACCAAAATCTTGTGGGACCTGGTCTTCCTACAGCTCCTGGTCCTATTGAGGTTCCTGTTCGAGCAGGTAATGCAGCTGCTCCATATGACGCAGCCTCCTGGGTCCAGCAAGGTTTCCACTTAGATCGACTCTTCAACGCCCCAGGTGATGAAGCTCAGGTTGCGGGTCTCCCTTTCCGGTCCCCCGGTTTTTCGGATCA
>WJJK01000290.1 GCA_014729705.1 Candidatus Altarchaeales archaeon
AGCTTGTATTCCCCCATACCATCCACAATGGTTCTCGCCGACTCCTCAAGCATGGTTTCAGCGTTCTGGTAGTCGGTTAATCCATGGGGTCTTTTCGTGCCTCGGCCCTGACTCCAGAAGAAGCTTCCAAGGGTCCTGAGTGTGCCTGCGTCGTAGGGTTCCTCTGCAAGCGCGTATTTGGCTGGCATGAAGTTAGCTATCTCGCCTCCAACGTACATCCTCCAAAGAAGCGTTGAGTTGGCTTTTCTTGAGCCCGGGGATGCGTCGACTTCGGATGAGGGCCGTGTAAGGTTGGTTGGAGCCGCAGCAGTCCAGTTCTTCATGTAACCCATGGCAAGCCTTTTAAGCATTAATCCGTCGTAGGACCAACGGTCGTAAAGCCTGGTTTCGCTTGGGATGATCTGTCCTACGTCTTCCTCCTCATATCTTTTGTATCCCCTTGTTTTACCTACGTTGCCGAGCCGGTGTCGTGAACCCCAGTTGTGGCCGCACAGCCAATCCAGGTAGGGGACTGCGTTTGACACGTTCCTTATCTCCTGAACCCTTCGGGGTATGCGTCCCTCAACCCACTGGGGGAGTTGAAGATACAGGAAATGCAGTCCACTTCGGGTGTATGCCTCCGCAGAGTAGTAAGCGTATCGCCGGAGGGAGTGTTGGGTGAAGTAATCGCCGTTTAAGTCTGCGCTTGCTTGAAGTTGATTTGCTCGTGCCCGGGCTTTATTCTCCAGATCATCTGCCTGTTGTTGTGCGTCTGGTTGTTGGGACTGCCTCGCATCCTGTGCCTGGCGCATGCCAAGGTTCAGTGCGTTGCGGCTTCTTTGCCCGCCTAACTGTCTTATACGGTCCCCGATTTTCTCCTCAAAGATGTCGGTGTTGGGGTTTCTTATGTCGCCCACTATTTTGTGGGCTCGCTCAAGCCAGCCGTAGATTGCCGTGAAGTCTCTTTTCAACCTGCTGTTAGCTGCTACTACCCCCACGATCGCGTCTGAGGATTCCCAGGGTAGGGGGGCTTGGGTGTATGCTAGTGGGTCGGTGGTGAGTAGTTTGGCTTGTCGCTCCCAGTTCCACTCCATTCCGCGCCCCACAATCTTAAATGCGGCGTTTCTTTCTTTTTCCGCGGAGTGGGGGTCGTTTTGGTAGCTATGCCCCAGGGACCGTGAAAGCCTCCATGAGGCCTCAAAATCCAGTCTAGCGGCTCTTGCCTGAGTCTTCCATTTCTTCTGCAGTTGATTGCATTGCTCGATATTGCTTGTCTCAACTTTGGGGTCGACTATCTTTAGTCTCCTCCTGTATTCAATGCTTCTTAGGGCGTCATGGGCGTCGAGTCTGCTTATGCCCCTTGCGTTCAGGCTTAGTACCTGCATTTTCCTGCCCAACAACTCCAGGTTCCTGTCTTCTGCGCCGGCCATCCGGCCTTTATTCATAATAATCTGGGAGGAGGCTAATGCTTGGTTGAAACGCGATATGCTATCGTCGAACACCCCCCCACTCTGCTGTATTATTCCGTCTGCGTAGTTTCTTATCCAGCGTTGGAAGGGGTCTTTAATCCGATCCCATTGCTGTCTTGAGAGGTTGTCGTCTGCGAAGCTGTTCGCTAAAACAAGCGCGCTTTGCTCAAAGACCCCCATCTTGGGGCGTCGGCTTTGTTCTGGTTTCTCCCCCCGGCGTTCAAGCATAATGGATCTTATTCGTTTTCTTCTTAACTCGATTTCCCTTTTTTTCTCAGACCCGGATTTATTTGAATCCTCTATCTGGTTTATCTGCCTTCTTATGCCCTCTATCTCGCCTTGTTTCTCTCCCGCCTGCTGGGTGAAGTTGTCCATGAAGGGTCGAATTATCGGGTCTTGGCTCATTATCACAAGGGAGGCTCGGTGGGAGTAAAGCCTTCCTGAAACATCCACTCCATCCAGCATCCTGACGTTACCCGGTGGCGGGGGGAAACGGCTTTCCTGTTGGGTGTAGGGTTTGAGTATTACTTCCCCGTTTATCACCGCGTCAAGTGATTCATCTGCAAGCGACTCCCGCTGAAGCCGCGTGGGGGAGGGTAGTTTAAGCCCTAGGGATGTGGTGAGCTCCAGGCTTCTCTCCTCGTGGGTGATCCTCTCGTGGAAGAATCTCATGAAGCGGTATATTTTTTCGGCTGAAGTATGCTGCATCTTCTCGGTCTCCTGTTCAACGGTGGTGTTGGGGTCTCTTTTGGCAAGCTCCCCTATCTCTTCCTTGTATCTTTCCCCGAAGAATTGGCCGAGCCTCAGCATCTGGGCTCTGCCGTCGCCTAGGCGTTGCTGGACTTCCTCCTCCTTGGCGGGGTCTTTGAAGCCGAACATCAACCCCTGCATGTCTTCAAGCAGTAGTTTCTCTGATTCAGTTATGGATTGATCTTTTTTGGGGTCCCTGCCTTCGAGGTTGGCTTCGTGGAGCTTTACCTCAACCGCCCGCATGTCGTCTTCATACAACCTGTGCAGTCTAAGCAGCATCCGGTAGCCTTCGTGGCACCTCATGGCGTAGGGGGTTAAAGCCACATCCATTGTGGCGGTGCCTGCTTTTGGGGCTTCGTCTTCAAGCCAGTCTCCCGTGTTGTTGACCCATTCAGGGACGGTCGCTCTTTTTATGTGGTCGTCCCAGATTTTACGGGGGTTGAAGGGTGTGCCGTCGTATAGTCGGACTATCCCCGAGAACCTTAGCACTTGGTCTAGGGCGGAGGATACCGTTGTCTGGCCTTCCGTAATCCGCTCATCCAGAAACTCTTGTTTCATCTGGCCGTCCACGACGTCAAGCATCACTTGGAAGGCTGAGATGTCGAATCTTCCCTCAGGGTTCATCCTTCGAAGGGATTGTTCCTCGTCTTCGGAGAGTATTTCGCGAAGCATTAGTTGGTCGGCTTTATCGTCCACCCCAAACGTCTGAAGAGCCGCCCGGGTTCTCCAGTTTCGGCCGCCGATGTTGAAGACTATCCTGTGCAGAGTTTCAGGGTGCTCATAGAAGTAGGGCAGCATGTGTGAGGCGTTTCTCTTCAGGTTCTGAAACTCGTTTATGCCGTCGTTTAAATCATCCACCTTATCGGTTAGGCATTGGCTTAACTCCTCCTCAGGCATATGCCAGTATTTCTCTGCCTTGTCCCCATACTTTTTCACCAACTCCGGGTGAGAGCCAAACCTGCCGTCTCTTGCGTCTTTGACGTCCATCAGCATTGCAACCTCGTTTGGCGCGCGTCTTAGGGTGTTGAGCATGGAGGTGACTTCGAATCGGTCTCCGAGTTCCTGGAAGTATTGCCCCCAAGTTGACCCCACAAACCGGTTTACCTGGGATACTAACGCCTGCCTTCTTTTGGCGGGATTGCCCATCCGCTGGAATGATTCCGCATTTATTTCATAGTGTTCGTCGTCTGATTCCAGGTACATGCGACGGCACATCTCCTTTAGTTTAAGCGCTTCTATCTTGCTTGGACTGCCTTTTATGACTTTTATGTGGAATGCGTCTATGTCGTCTAAGTCGGTGCTGTGGCGTTTCTCGTATAATTCCCGCGCCATAAAATGGAAGAACTGGAAGAACGACATCTGCAGGTATTTGCGGTGTTCCTTGGTGTTCCATCGAACCCCCAAGTCGTCTTCCACGACGTCGTAGGTCTTATTATGGTCTGCGACGGATACTCCCCCTATACTATCCTCTCCATCCGTTATAATCCCCTGATCATCTACTTCCGCCAGTTGCCGGGTTTTCTCGTTTCTCAAAACCTTTCCGCTGTGTTTATCAAACAAAAGGGAGGCGACCCTCTCTCCCTCATCAAGCTGCCCTAAATCAGAAACCTTGCTCCCAGTATAAGCATTTATTTCTCCCGTGCGCTCATCCACATCCCAGCAGTCAATTTTTTTATATGATTCTCCTTGCCGCAGGACATAAGATTTTATGTTTCCCGCCTGATCCACGAGGCAGTCTCTGACGTGGCAGCCTACGTATTTTTTGATTTTCCCAATATTTTGTAGGGCGTCTTCAGCCGAACCAAGCCTTCCTCTGATATCTTTTAGGGGGGTGTCTTTTGTAACGTGAAGTTTTCTGTTGAGAGTCTTCACCTCGCCGGATAACTCCTGTCTGCGTTCTTCGGATACGTCTTTATCCAACTCCTCTCTCAGGCGGATAAGCTTCTTGTATTGGGCTACCTCCGTTTGAGATTGTTTTTCCTTCTCAGAGTAAACTATTTTTCTGCCTGTTTTCCGGGTGCCAGTCAAACCCCCAACATCAAGCACGGGGTCTATCTCCCTGCCATCGGATTTATTGACTTTAAAGCCGTTTTCAGGGTTGTATAGGTGGCCGCATGTTATTTGGCTTAACGGTCCTTTTCCTTGACCCACCTTCTGGTTTGCGTAATACTTCAACACCCCCTCAACGAATCCCCCAAGATTCCCCGAAAGCGTTACGTCTCCGTTGTCCTCGTCCCAGGCCATCCAGACCCTTTGCACCCATCCGGGTTTCTCCACCCCCTTGGATCTGAGTTTCTCGTTGTAGGGTTCAGCCCACGGCTGTTTCACGCCCTTGTGGTTGTCTTTCCACGTCTTCTCGTCGAAGTCGGGGTTGTATAGTTCGGGGTTGGATTCAATGTATTCATGGCTCATCGCCTCAGTCAATCCTTCAGGCAGAAGCCATTTCTTCAGCTGACCTAATCTGCCGTTCAGGAAAAACAATGTGGATGAGGGAGTCATTGTTTTAC
>WJJK01000291.1 GCA_014729705.1 Candidatus Altarchaeales archaeon
AGGAGTGCTGCCGGTTTCTTCGGACCCCGGACAGGTTGCCCCTTATGGCGCCCCCGCACCTGGTTCTTTCCAGAGCACAGCAACTGCCCCAATCGCTTCTGTGGGAGAAGTGGAAAGATCTCCGCAAGCCGCAGGTAAGGACGAGCCTTCTGAGGAAGAGACACCTGTTGTTTGGACACCCGAGGAGGATAAGGGTGAGTAGCCAGGTCATTATGGGTGTGGATGAAGTTGGACGGGGCTGTTTGGCTGGTTCAGTTTTTGCAGCGGCAGTTATTCTTCCTCGCGAAGAAGAACACGAGGAGTGGATTTCTAAGATCACAGATAGCAAAAAGATTTCAGCCAAAAAGAGGGAATATCTCGCAGATCTTATTATGAAGTATAGTGTTTGGTATGTTTCCTATTCTTCGCCTTCAAAAATAGATAAGATAAACATTTTGAATGCTACTTTAGAAACCATGAGGGAAGCTGTAGAAGCGGCGTCTCTCATTCAAGAACCAGATGTAGTCCTTGTGGACGGAAACAAACTTATTCCTAATCTTAAGTATCCACAGGAATGCATTAAGTCCGGGGATTCTGCGGTAAAAGCCATAGGCGCAGCATCGATTATTGCCAAGGTTATGCGAGATGCTGAAATGAGTGCCTTTCATTCTATTCATCCTGAGTACGGGTGGGTTAAGAACAAGGGATATGGGACCAAAGAGCATCGGCAAGCCATTATGGTTCACGGCGTTACTGAACTTCATCGTCGATCTTTTAAGGGAGTAGCAGAGTATGTGTGAGGGTTCTCGAGTTAAGAACTTAGCTTATGAGCTTCACAGGCGTAGTCGTTTTGCTAAGGTGGACGACAGAAGAGTTCGGGAAGTGGCTCTTATTTTGAAGGATTTTCCTTTAAAGGTGCCGACCTGGGATTTCCATCCCTTTTATCCGCAGAGTGATGACTTTGAGGAAATGTGTCTTTACTACCTAATCTTTAACTCTATCAACTATTGTTATTTTGACCAGGACTTTGAAAAGTTTCGCGATGGGGAGACTGGTTATAGTGGCTCGTCCTTGGCGAGCTATCGTCTAACCCAAACCTGGGATGAGATTAAGGACCCCCGCTTCTTAGCCAATGTGGATGAAAACTATTTGTTAGGAGAGCTCTTTTTGGCGGATAGGCCTATTTCCATGGTTAAGGAGAGGACTCATGCCCTTCGAGAGGTTGGAGATTTTCTCTTGAAGAACACAGACTTCACTTTTGAGAAGTTCTTCCGCAAGCACCAAAGGAATGCTTATCGGGCGTCACAAGCGCTGCCTGTCCTCCTTCCTTCCTGGAGGGATCCTTTTGCCAAACGCTCTCAGCTTTTTGTAGGCATGGTCTATGGTAGATTTCAAGACCGGGAAGATTTACCTTTAGATGAGAGTAGCATAAAAGACCTTACTGTGTTTGCTGATTACAGAGTTCCCCAAACCTTGATAGCCATGGGGATACTGAGACCCCATTCTATGCTTCTAACTCGTATAAATCGTAGGAATTTAATTGGTCCCAGCAGTAGGATGGAGTTGGAGTTGCGAGCAGCTTCTGTAGTAAGTGCCGATGTTTTAAAGGATAACTTAATAGAGGTACGGAGAGACAAGACGATCAACATTTTGCATGTAGATTTTCTTCTCTGGAATGCCGCCAGGCAGAAGAACAATATGCCTGTGGAGCTTTTCAAAGGCTTTTGGCCGGAACATCATTTAACAATCACCACGGATTATTAGGAGTTTTTATGTTTGAGGAGTGTCGGGTTCAAGGAGACTTTACCCTTTCTTCTGGTCGTAGGTCCTCTGTGTTTTATGATTTCGATCTTCTAAGTCCTCGCGAGGCTGCTAACTACGTAGATAGGGCCTTGCGCAAGTTTGAAGGTTCTATAAACTGGCAAGAAATAGATTTTGTGGTAGCTCCGGCAGTAGGAGGAATAGTTCCTGGCTTCCTGGTAAGCTTTGCCAAAGATAAGCCTTTGGTTATTTTGGACAAGCAGGATGCCGCTCGTGGTCCTGAGTTTAAGGAAGGGTGTTATCTTATAGTTGATGATGTGATTACTTCTTTTCAGGCGGCAAACAAAGCTCGTAAGTCCATGTCCCAAATAAGTACTAATCTGAAATGCATGGGTGTTTTGGCTTATGTATTTCGTGGGGCATTGTCAGATCTTGAAAAGCAGGATGTACCCGCTTACTATTTGTCGCGTAAAGAGCAGGAGCACGAGTAATGCCAGAGCTCCCTGAAGTTGAAACCATAGTGCGAGACATTCGTCCTGCTGTAATGGGACGTATGATTAGTGGTATGTTGGTTCGTCCAAAAGCAGTTCAACACCTGATGAATGTTGATGCGGAAACGTTCTATAAGAACATTATAGCCCATTCTATTACCACGGTACTACGTAAAGGGAAGTACATCATCATGCCCTTGGATAACAGTGCGGTGCTTGTATTCCATTTAGGTATGACAGGTAGACTTTTGTCCCAAAAGGTTCCCGATGTTAACTTTGAAGATCGATTTACCAGTAATACTTACATTGACAAGCACACCCATCTTATACTGGATCTTATGGATCCCACAGGAGACGATGACGACGTAGAGCTGCAGTTCAACGACGTGAGATTGTTTGGTAAGATTTGGCTGGTGCCTCAATCTGACAACATCGAAGACTTGCCTGTGCCGGGTTTGTCTTCGCTTGGTCCTGATGCTTTGGGTATAACTCTGGATGAGTTTAGTTCTATTATGAGAACTAAGAGAAATGTTAAGGCGGTCTTGTTGGATCAAAATAAAGTTGCGGGGGTAGGCAACATCTACGCGGATGAAGCTTGTTTTGCTTCAGGAGTTCATCCGACCAGAACAGGAGCCTCGCTTACCAAAGAAGAATGTGGTAAGTTGTGGTTGTCTGTAAAGACAGTTCTTAAAGAGGGACTTAAATACAGGGGTTCCTCTACATCAGACTATACTGATGCTTCTGGAAGGACGGGTTCTTTTCAGGATTATCATAAAGTCTATCAAAAGGCAGGACAGAAGTGTGTTGGTTGTGGAGAGACTATTGAGCGTATAAAACTCGCCGGTAGATCGACCCACTTCTGCCCAAGTTGTCAAAAGTAAAGGACATCTTGATGGTAGATTATAAAAATGCGTTTTCCGCTGAAGAAAAGGTTATTCAACTTCTTCAGAAAAGCCGTAAGTTGAAAAAGTATAAGTTGGTTCTACATGAGAGTGATAAGTATGGCGTTGATGTAGAAGCAACAGCCGCAGGCTATGAAGACTTCGCTATAGAGATCGAAAGTACTCAGGGAAGTAAATGGCCTTCGAGCGCACCATGGCCGACTACATGGAAAAAGGGTTTTTCCGTTCCGGCCAGGAAGCACAAGTTCTTCCTCCGCCACCCAATGTCTCTATTTGTCAAGGTTAATAGGGATTTGACAAGGGCTGGGGTTGTTCCCATGTCGTATGTATTTTCTGCTGAAGAGGATGGTTACGAAAATCAGACATCAAGCCACTTTACATGCAACAATTTTTATGTTATTACTGATCCAGAGCATCCCGCTTTATGCTTTTGCAAGATGGAGGATCTACCTGATGTCGTGGATGAACATTTTAAACACATGGCTCAGCTCAAGCGAGTTAATGCCAAGTTTACCGACAAGAGGCCAAAGTTTAGAACAAAGGCCAAAAAGGAGAATTAACATGCCGGTATTCGGACGACGACGAAATACCCCGAGATTGGCTCGGGGCGTGTTTACCATTCGGAAGGGAATAGGTTTCCTTCAGGCTGGTGAATTTGACGAAGCCCTTAGGTGCTTCAGGAGTGTTGCTGCTTCTCGAAACCCCCAGACGACTCGTCTGGTCAAGAGTGTGGCAAATGGTTATGCATATTACACCGAGATTTTCCGCAAGGAAACCAAGAAGGCTACTTTTGGTAATGCCCATCTAATGGATCTGCTGCCCGGTAACAGCGGTGACGCCTGGTCGGATGTAGACATTGCGATGGTTCTGGTTGCTCCGTCTAACCGGTTTACCACCCGCTTTCTGGCCCAGTTTTTAGGACGAAGTGAGGAAGCCGTTCGCTTCCAGAGAAGGTACGCTTTTGGGCGTCCCCTGTCCAGCTGGGTAGGAGAGGGCGGCAGCCGTTATACGCGTTTCACCCAGACCCAGAGAGTGGCTCGTAGACTGGGCCTATAAGGGCTGCGCCCGGTTACCGGGCCAGTCACTAGAGGTATTTATGAGTATTTTGATTATAGCAGACACTGACTTTGACGGTTCTGGTGCTGCCACGATTATCACTAAATTTCACGAGGTTCTATCTGGGGGCGCAGAGGAAACTCCCAACATAGAAGTATTCTTTCCGGAGCGACAGTATCTAAATCGCATCTTTGAAGACGAAGATTGGGTCAAGGACGTTTTTAAGCGCTATGACAAAATTTATCTATGTGATACAGGCCTAAATTCTGACAAGGGAAATGAAAATCTAGGAAACATCCTGGCTCCCAAAGTCATTTACTTTGACCACCACACCACAAACTATGAAAATCAGAAAGATTATCAACACAACTACGCTGGTTTTCACGTTAAAGAAGGCCCAGACTGTACTGCTAAAATAGCATTTGACGTTCTATGCAGGCGGCTTATAGAAGTTGACGTAAAGAAGTCGAATGAGTTTTACAAGTTGGAGTATTTTGCCTCTTTGGTAAATGACATCGACATGTGGTATAGGAAAATGCCCCGCTCCTTGGAGCTTTCAGACTATGTATCTTATGTGGGTCCCCTTGACGCTTATAATACCTTCCAAGAGATCTGCTATAACCCTGACGAGAATACACCGGAAATAACAGAGGCTCTGGAAAAAGTAAGCGAGGAGAAAGAGAGCAGCCTCGATTTGGCAAAGGCTACTTTGGTGGAACATACGGGGTATAAAACATCTTTCCACTCCTGCATTGTAGATGGTTGGGCTTCTTGGGTTGCCGGGGAGATCTGCCCTCAAGATGGGCTTCTTGCTATGTTTGATCTTTCTAATGGTTCCTTGAGTTTTAGGTTGGGATCTAACTATGTTGGTATGAAGTGGCACGAAGCAGAAGGAACCAAGCCGGATTGTTTAGACTTCGCCAAGCCTCTTGGGGGTGGGGGTCACCCTCAAGCTGCTGGCGTAAGTGCGAGAGAAGTTTTTCCTATTTTTAAAGAACTCTCCCGTGGATTGGGAGAGGTTTTATTGGAGGATTACAAAATGAACGATCAAGACGTTGATGCTCAGCCTAACGGCGAGCGCCTAGAAAAGACTATGGACGTAGTTCCTCGCATCCTTTTTGATGCGGATTTTGCTGAAGAGGTACGAAAGAGTAATGGTTTTCCTGAGGGCGTAGATCAGAAGGATGTTGCTATTCTGTTCCTGACCGGACGTTTTCAGTGGGCAGTAGAGCTACTAACTCGACGAACTAACACCCTGGATCGGCAGGTTGACGGACTACTACGAGAGAACTCCTAATGGGCGAAATAGTTCTTGGCGATGCGCGGGAGCTAAAAGACTATCCCGAAGAACCTTTTCATCTTACCGTAACTTCGCCCGAGGAATCACGGAGAAAGATGAGTGAAAAAGGTAAAGGGCGGAAATTTTCCGCTGAACATAGGGAAAAGATTCGACAGGCGGCGATTCGCAGATGGTAGAAGAGGAAGTATAATGAGTAAAATAGTATTGGGAGATTCTCGAAATCCGGAAAACTATCCTGCCAACGTTGCCCTCACTATTACCTCGCCTCCTTATTTTTGTGATAAGGACTATGAGTCAGATTATTCTTTTAATGACTACAGGGAACTTTTGAGGAGTGTCTTCCAAAATGTAGCACATAGTACTTTGGAAGGTGGAAAGATTTGTATAAATATCGCCGATATAGCGGCTTTCTCCAAAGTATCGGGGCGTGTTGAGGAGTACATAGGGATTTCAAGAGATTTGCAAGATTGGTTCCGGGAATGGGATTGCTTCTTGCTCGCACGAACGGTGTGGTCAAAGGATGATCCTTGGGTTAATTCTCAACACGTGGCATATCATGATAAAATACCTGCCACGTATGTAAGGCAACTACCTTCTTTTGAATATATATGGACATATTACAAAAATACTCCCGCCCGTAAAGATGTAGGTCCAATTACTGATTATCTGTCCAAAGAAGACTGGAAGCGTTGGGTTTCTTCTGTGTGGTCTATTAGGTCTGTAAGGTCTAATAATGATCACGCCGCCAAATTTCCGGAGGAATTGGTTAGGCGTCTGGTTCTGCTATATTCCGTACCTGGGGATTTGGTTCTGGACCCTTTTTGTGGATCAGGGACCACCCCAGTAGTGGCATATAAGAATCGACGAGAATATTTTGGTATAGAACGCGATGCTGGTTATTTTGAATTGATTCATAAGAATTTAGAGAAGGTAGAAAATTCTCTGGAACGTGATTTTGTTCCACCGCCTAAATACAAACAAAATAAAATCTTTTAGGAGGCGAGGTGCCGGAACTAAATAGCGATCTCCCCGTGTTCAACTGTTTTGTTCGCAGTGAGTACCTATACGATCTAAAATCTCATCACGGAGAGTACGAGGAATGTACTGTTTTTGGCCTTACCAGCATTCAAGGCAGAGCTCTGGGTTTTAGAATACTTACGGAACGAGGGGCGCAGGTTTCCAATCTTCCGGCCAGTGCTTTGGTTCTAAAACAGCATGAACCTCATCTACCTCTCCACTATCTTCAAATGTGGGATTGTTTTTCCTACCACTTTTCCATCACGCCTTTTTCCTGGCTTTCAGAGATGCGTTGCCAGGTTATTTTGCGTGACCGGCAGATTTTGGATGGTAGGTACTATGCCACTGTTGGTTGGTACGGAAATAATGACAGCGAGGAGCCTGGAGAGGCTGGTCTAAAAGACGGACATCTTGTGTTCTTGGACTGTGGTTGTATAGCCTGTCAGCCAAATAGTCGGATCATTTTTCACGAGCCCAGCTTTATCACAAATCCCTACAGGATACGAGAAGGTGAGCGTCCTGACTACCTGACCCAGACCTACAAGTTTAAGTGCGAGACAGACGCAAAATGGACGTCTGAGGACAGCTACAGGATGTTTTATGATGACCACGATTTAGATGTAGACTTTGCTAATCTGTCTGCGGAAGAAAAGAAAGAACTGGCCCGGCGACGCGCGCTGCTCGAGGCAGGTTGGCCGGTTGAGGAACCAAAATGACTACCTACGAACTGGGGTTTTTGGAGGGCGCCCGAAAAGACGCCATCGAAGAGGCCATAAGAATAGTTAAGGATACCGGCAGACCTGCTGAAGTTATAGTCTGCCGAGACATTCAGGGGGAACACTCGGGAGGAGAAGAGTGTTTCTGCGATCCTAAAATAATCGTTATTGATCCAGATGATCTATAAAAAGGAGACCAGACTTGAAAAGGATTAAGGATAGGATTAAGATTTTGAAGCTCGCTCGAAAGAAAAAGCGAGTTATTCTACAAGAGGCCGACTATTGGCAATGTGAGGATTTGGTACACCAGGGATTGCTCCACAAAAGTTTCCCTAACCACTCGAGGGCCCATGGGTGGCCCGAGTATCGGCTTTCTCAGCGAGGGCACAAGTTTCTTGACAGAGCTCTCGCGCGATAGTACCAGTTTGGTTCCTTGACTTTTGGGGGAGGAACCCTTATTATTATAGTGAAAGAGTCAAAGGGTTTTGTTGATGGCAGATATATTCGGACACATAGCTTTCCTATTTATCGTGGGCGGGATTTTCCTTTTAGGAAAGAACAAGCCGTTGGGATTTTTAGTCCAAGGAACAGGATCACTACTTTGGGCGGTAATAGGTTTTCACTTGGGAATGGTTTCTCTGGTGATCTGGAACATAGTGCTGGCTTCAGTAGCTGTTAAT
>WJJK01000292.1 GCA_014729705.1 Candidatus Altarchaeales archaeon
AGAGAAGGCAAAGATATAAACACAGCGGAGACTAATATTAAATGAGGATTAAAAACAGATTCTGTTAATGAATTCACGATCAGATGATAAAATGGCGTTGGAACACCATAACCTGGGAAACGACTATTACAAGATAGGGGATTTTGACAAAGCGATTGAACACTACAGCGAATCAATAAAAATCAAGCCTGATTTCCTTGAGAGCTTCTTCAACCGGGGTCTAGCCTACAGCCGACTGAGGCGTTTCGAGGAGGCTGTGAGAGACCACAGCAGGGTTATCGAGTTAAACCCCCAACAAAGTGAGGCATACTATACAAGGGGTTTGATGTATGAATACCTGGGTGAATACGATAAAGCCTTAAGGGACTACGAGAAAGCCCTAAGTCTTCAGCCTGAGAATCAGGAGATAATCAACCAAAAAGAGATAGTGTTGCGCAAAAAAAACATGAAATAAATAAAGTGAGGCACTTATCATACCTAATAGACCGGTTTCCTGAGGCGCCCTACTATCTTTTGTCGATTACTTATTTGTTGTTTCAGCCTCCTGCGGATTCCATTTATCTTTTCTCCGGAGCCCTTATTTTCGTGGTATTGTCTTTTGGTTTGGGTGTGGCTTTAAAGCTGGCTCTTAAAACCGAGAGACCCAACTACTACTGTAGCCTGCCGGCAGTGGAATACGACGTCCCAAGCCTGCATACCCTGGTGTCTCTGGGGGGGGCAGCCTATGTATACACAGTAAACCCGCACTATGGGTTCGTCCTTTTTCCCATTGCCTTAGCGTACATGTATGCTAGGTTGGAGTCCGGATTCCACAGTAAGAAAGCGGTTTTCGTGGGGGCGGTGTTGGGGGTTTCTCTGGGGTACTTGTTTTCAATTGTTAACTTGTTTTTGTTTCTGCCCGTCGCAGCGCGCACGATGCTTGCTGTGCTTTTCTTCGCCCTACCCCCTTTTACTGTGGCATTCAGGTTGAAGCACGTTAAGATAGGCAGCCTAGATGATTTGCCTGTCCACCAGAAGGTGTGAGAAATAACCTGTGAAGGCAAATAGAAACCAGGTTAAGTTGAAAAAACCAAGCGGCAGAGACATTATGAACGCCCAATGCAGGGTATGCAAGAATCCCCTGTGCCTCAGACTCCAGAAGAAGTAGAGCAGGAGGGTTGAGGCAAGGCATATCAACAATAAAGTTATGTTTGTTTTCTGGATCACTAGGATGAGGCAGGATAAGCTGGAGGTTAGGAGGAGTCGGCTTGTGAGTCGGCGTATCCTTGAGGTGGGTATGTCTAAATCGGGCAGCAGACTGTATGTGACAGACAGTATTACGCAGAAAACCAGGTCGCGGAAATCCGCGGTGAACCCTATTTTCATTAACACCCATGAAACCAATACAACCAGCAATAGGCTGGCTATAATGTGGTTTTTATATCCCCCCATCTTAAGGCAACCTCATATTCGTCTTACGTAGAGTATTAAACCTATGATTAATGCGAACATCACCATGAAAAAGAGAAATCTTCCAAGGGAGTTTCCCCCCGTCTGGGGGGGTTTCTGTGTGGTGGAGGTTGATTGTATGTTATCCATTTGATAGCAGGTTGGGGGGTGGGTTGAACACAGACAGGTGGGGTTGGGGGAGCCGGGGAAACACGTTTCAACCCCGAGGTTTTTTTGCCCACAAATTTTTTTGCAAAAAGGAAGGCATCGACTGCATATCTCATGGTTTCCTTCGTTGCAGCATACGGGAGGGGCGTTATTTAAGGGCTTGAATTCAACGTTGCAAACTGTTTCAGAGCCGCCGCATACGGGCTGGGTCGTTGAAGTTGTGGGCTGCGGTTCCTGCACTGCCTCGACTGTTTTTTGGGTTATAGTTGTGGGGGGTATGGGTATGTATGCTTCGAAGTCGGGTTGGGTGGTTGAAGTGGTTTGAGCGTGAACCATTAAACTCAAAAGGATTATGAAGAGAATTTTTTTAGTCAAGCCACACACCCTGTTAAATCAATAAGATTTGGAAAATAAAAAGAAAACAGGATATCACGTGTTTTGTCGGTATTCGTATGTATCCCCTAAACCAAGCATGTGGTTTAAGCATTTGTTTCTTATGTGGGGGTCTGGGAATCTCAGGCAGAATTCTTGGGTGGGGTTTTCCTCGATAAACTTCGCAAGACACGGGAAGAAGTAGGGGGATTTACTTAATATATCGCAGTCAGCTGGCTTTGAAGCCCCCCTAAAAACGCATTTATCCTGGAAGGCGGGGGCGAGGTTCCCGCAGTACTCTGTTTTCCCGTTTTCTGCGACCACATAGTTTATGCATTCACCCCGGGATTTGTTCAACCCAAAGCAGTAGGCTATGTTGTTTTGGATCAATGCCTTGCAGAAGCCGGAGGAGGCCTTAAAGTCGTTGTGGCTGTAGGGTAGTTTGTCTATGTATAGGCACGCGTCCTGGTCGCGATGCTTGTGTGCGTATTCCAGTAGACACAGGAAATCCGTCTTATTAGCGTAGCTGTGGTTGACTTCCAGTATAGCCTGGCAAACACCCCAGGAAGTCATGTGGGGTGTCAGGTAGGTTAAGCATTTTTTGGTTAACAACCTGTTTTTCGGGGTTTCACATACCCGGAATTCGCCTGTGTTTCTAGCTATTTTAGCTAAACACATTGCGTAGTCGTCTGTTTTAAGCAGGCTGCATAAGGTTGCGTTGGCATCCGCAAGGTCAATGTAGGTTGGTTTCCGGTTTTTTTCCACCAGCAGGGAGGGGGGGAAGGGGTTCGTTTTTTCTTGTTTCTCAATCAGTTTTTGGAAGCATTTTTTCCTCAAAAGATAGTCCCCTATCTTGTCGCAGTATCCGGGATCCATTGAAACTAAAGCCTGGCAGGTGTTCATGTAGGCGGGGTTCCAGGTTAAGCCCATGCAGACTTGCGTGTTGTTTAAGGCTTGGGCGGCTGTGATGAGGCATTCAAGGCCGTCGAACCTCGCTCCTTTAGCGGGATTATGTGGGGGGGCGTTTGAGCATATCGTGAGGTTTCCAGATAATTTGACGGCGCATCTTCTTTGCTCATCTATCTGCGAGTATTGCCTCGCACGCCTCATCAGAGCGCACTTTGATACGTCGGAGTTTAGGGCTGTTGTCTGAGCCAGCCTCATCCAGTCTCCCTTCAGGGCGAGGTTATCTTGTGAGGGGGTGTCTACTTGGTTTTGTAGGCATCCTAAGGCAAGTAGTGTGAGGAGGATGAGATAGTGTCTCATTAAACAATTATTTGGTTAATTCAGGATAAAAAAAGGGTTTTCCTTATTTCTGCGGGCAGTAAGCTGATTAATAGGGTGTAGATGGTTTGGGGTATCAGGGAGAGGAGTATGTGAAGTAGGGTTAGTCCGGGTAGAAGCAGGTTCACCGGCACGCCGAAGAAGAAAGTGGCATAAAGGCTTGTTGAAGCTGAGAATAGGAGGAACCCTGTTTGGTTGGTGGTTGATTGTGCCAGGTTTTTCCGGAGTAAAATAAATCCTGCGAGGTAGGTCAGGGATAATACCAGGCCTAGGGTTGTTTGCATTGCGGGGTTTAGGTTGTTCATAAACCGTAATGCGGATGCCGCATTAAAGGTGTTAACCGGGGTTTTGTCCGTGAAAAACGGGTTTTGGGTGTGGATTAATTGTTGTGTCCCCCCGTCTGCGTAAAAAATCAACGCTAATAGCAAGGGCAGAAGGTGTATTAGGTGTATGGGGGCCTTTTTTTTCGCTTCAATCAGGTTAAGGTTTCTTTTTTCATCCACAAAATATGTCAACCAGGTTAGGGTGGTAAGTGTTGTCAATAGCAGGAGGGCGGGGGGTAATTGTAGGTTTATCTGGTGGGTGGAGAATAGGAAAACCAAAAGCCAGGCTGAAATGAGCCTCAGAAACTGGGGTAACGCAAATTTTTGTCTGCCTATTTTTCTGAGGTAAGAGTATAGGGTGGGGGTGTCGTGTTTTTTTCGGATAATCTGCGCGACCCATGATCGGATTTTTTCAGTCCAAAAAGGGTTGAGTGTTGAGGTGAAAAGCACAGTCAAAAGAGAGGATAATGCGGCTATAATCATGTTGACCAAGATAGGGGTTTAATGCTTAAAAATTTCTGTTTACTCCACCCTCCCCCACGCGTATCCATAGCTTTTGGATTCGGATGATGTGGCTTCATTAACGTATTCTATGGATATGTTGGCTCGGTAGTATTCCCCGATGGATGCGGTTAGGGGGCATCCTGACACGGCAACGGTGTGAGATGATCCGGGGGTGTAGTCGTTTATTAGGGGGGATCCTGTGTTGCTGCATCCGCCTTCTCCGCCTTCAAGGAGGGTTAGGCTTATTTTTTTCACGTCAACTAAGGTGGATGCTTCATTCAATAATACGAAGGTGGCCTCACCATCTGCCTTAAGCGCCCAGTCGATGAGGGTTATCTCCCCGAATCCTTGGGTGCCTTTGTCGGTGGGCAGTACTTTGGGGAAGCCGATGTAGTATAATCCCACTCCGACTACTGCAAGAGTTAAAATAACCCAGGCGTAGGTTACCATGTATTCGGTTGCCGCCTGGCCTTTTCCGTGACCCATTGGATTTAGTTGATGGATTTTAATTCTTAAAAAACATATTTGTTGTTGGTGTTTAGTAATTGGATTGTGGAGAGAAGTTTGTGCGCCCTGGTTGGGATGAGTATTTCGCTTTGTTGGTTGAAGTCGTAGCCCTAAGAAGCACCTGCTATAGACGTCAGGTGGGGGCTTTGGTTGCCAATGGGGATAAAGAGATTGTGTCAACCGGGTTCAATGGTAACGTTCGCGGAGCCCTTCACTGCGATGAGGTGGGTTGTGTTAAGGATGAGATGGGTTTGAAAAGCGGGGAGGGTGCGGAGTGGTGTACCGCGGTTCACGCCGAACAGAATGCGTTAATCCAGGCGGGCAAGAAAAGCAGGGATTCAACCATGTATGTTAACGCTTTCCCCTGTAAGATATGTGCTAGACAGATTGTTAATGCCGGTATAATGCGTGTGGTTATCTCGGGGGAGTATACTGATAAGGATGGGCTGAGG
>WJJK01000293.1 GCA_014729705.1 Candidatus Altarchaeales archaeon
CCCCAACCCCCTGCAACAAACATACAGCTTTACGGGATACTGGGCTTCGTGCTCTTCCTAGGGGTGTCGATACTAGCCTACAACATAGGGCACACCAAAGGACATGAAAAAGCATGTAGAGCTCAGGGAAACAAAAAAGAGGTATAAAAAGCCCTCACTTTTTTTTTTATTCCACATCCACTCTTAGCGTTATTTTTACTAGGTATCCTATTGCGAAGCTTATGGCTGCGACTCCCAGGCTTATTGTGCTCATCTCCGCGAACCTTTCTTTAAAGTCTTCGTCTTTGGCAACTGATATGTAGAAGGTGAAAAACGCTATCACGGTTACTGCGTTAACCAGGGTCCAGGCTAGACTTAGTAGGATGTTTTCAAGAAGGAGGTAGGGTAGTATGAGCAGTATTACTGTTGTTAGGTAGGCGCCGCCGGTGTATATGGCTGCTTTTTTCGGGTGTTTTTCGTTTTCATCGGATTTCGTGGACAGGTATTCGGAGGCTGCCATGGAAAGTGAGGCTGCGATTCCTGTGATCAATCCCGTGACCGCCACAAGGTTGGCGTCGTTTAAGGCGAGTGTGAATCCCGCAAGCGCTCCCGTCAACTCCACTAATGCGTCGTTTAACCCCAACACTATTGAGCCCACGTATTTGAGTTTCTCCTCATCCAATTCATTCAGAAGTTTCTGTTCATGCTCATCTTCCTCCTGGGCGACCTTTTGTATTTCAGGGATGTGTTGGGCTATCTCTTCATAGGTTTTCTGTGCGTCCGCTTCCCCGCGTTCCATGAGTTTCACGCCGAAGGTGACGCCGAAGATCCGGGAAAGAAAGTAGTAGTACCAGATTTTTATTCGATCTTTTTCAACGTCTTTTTGGGTGTATTTCCGAAAGATTTCGTAGTGCCTAAGTTCCTCTTCTCCCACTTCCCTTAGCACCCTGGAATTAAAATCCAGCTCGCAGGATTCCGCTAACCGGTTGTAGATTTCATGTTCTGTGATCTCGTTTCTCTGAGACCTCAATAGAGCCCGCATCAACTGATCGCTAATGTGTTTATCCACCAAATAAATACAAAAGGGTGGAATAAAAACTACTTGAGGATCTTGCCGGTCTCAAGATACCAAAGATAAAGATCAAGCTCCGCTAAATCCATTCCGCATTCACAGGCCAGCTTTTTAAGGCGCTCTTCTGCTTCAAGATACTTTTTTTTGCTTAAGGTTTTCGGCTTATCAAACAAACCCTCACGGTCAAGCAGATCCAGTATGTGGAAATCGATTATCGCATACTCACCGCATCCAATGTTTCTGAGGAAATGGCTTGACTCCTTATACCCCAGGCCTTTAACGTTTTCCGCAATCCATTGTCTGGGGTCGCCGCACTCTCCCCTGCAAACCTTGCCTAAATCCTTTAGGTGTTTCCTGGCTTCAACAATGTATTTCGCGCGGGCATTCGGATACCTGTAACCCAGTTCCCTGAGTTTCGCTGCGAGTTTCTCCTCAGAGAATTTAAGAAACCCCTTGCCAACCTCTTTTTGAATCTTAATCGCCTTCAGGGCGTCGTAGTTAGCGGTTAATATGCAGAAACAAAGCTCGCAGAATAAGGCGTCACTGTTCCCCCCGCCCAGACACTTGAATTCAGCCCTACGTTTGTCGACTTTTTTTCGGATGTCACAAGCCTTCAAGGCCTCCAGCTCGCAGACGAGTTTATCCATAAAAAAAAGAAAAGAAAAAATTTTTTTTTAGATTTGTTTTTTTATTCCCTCAAGGTCTTCGAGGATCTGCTGAAGATCGTCTTCGTGTTCCACTTCGTCTTCAAGGATCTCAAGGACAATCCGATAGGTTATGGGGTCAGTGTCCCGGGTTTTCTTAACTAATTTGTTGTAGACCTCTATTGCGCACTGCTCGCCTTTTATGTTTTGCTTTAGGATTGTTTTCACCTGCGGATCCTCTGGGGCGTCATACCCGCAGTTGGTCTGCTCAATCCACTGGTCGGGGGATAGTAGCGGGGTTCCGTCAAGCTGCAGAATCCGCTCAACAAGCATGTTAGCGTGTTTAAGCTCTTCCCCTGCGTGCTCCATCAATTCACCTTCCACGAACCCCCTCATCGGTCCTGTCACTACCTTGGCTCCCACCCAATACTGGTAGTAGGCAAGCCACTCATCTGCGAGTGCCTTGTTCATCAAGGCAACTATTTCCTCAACATCGGCTTCAACTATTTCCTTCCCTTTTGTTCCCATTTTTGAATTCACCTTAGAATTTTGATTTAGACAAGTATTTGAATGCCGATAAACTTGCGATGCAGCCTTGGGCTGCGGCTACTATAATCTGTTTCTCGGGGACATTGGTGACGTCGCCTGCCGCAAAAAGCCCGGGCACTGTTGTCTCGCATCTGTTGTTTACGGTTATCTCGTTTTGGTCATTGAATTCTAGGCCCTCGCATTTGGCTAACTGACTTGTGGGGATGGATCCAACCTCGATGAAAACCCCCTCCACAGGTATTGTTTTCATGTTTTTCCCCTCCTCAAGTATCTTTATGCCTGAGACGAAGTCGCCTCCAGAAATCTCTTGGGTGGCTGCGTTATGGATTACTTCAACGTTTTCTGCGCCCTCGAGTTTGTCGATCATCACCGGGTCCCCTGTGAACTCCTGGTTGATGTTTATTACGTAGGTTTTTTTGGCAATGGATTTAAGTTGGAGGGCGGCGTCCAAAGCTGAATTCCCCCCGCCTATTACTGCCACGTCTTTGCCTGTGAAAAGCGGGCCGTCGCAGGTGGCGCAGTAGG
>WJJK01000294.1 GCA_014729705.1 Candidatus Altarchaeales archaeon
AACCCAGGGAGTCTGTTGAAGCCGTAAATCCGGTGAGCAGCGAGCACGCGGTCGCAAGATCCTGGCTTCTGCCCTCTCTTTTCAACTGCCTGAATTTAAACCAAAACAGGGAGTATCCCCAGAAACTATTTGAGGTAGGTGACGTGCTTGATTCAGGCGGCAGTCAACACCGCAAGGCCGCGTGCGTGCTAGCCCACGCTAAAGCATCCTTCACACAGATAAAAGGAGTGTATGAAGGCTTCATGAACTCATTGTCTTTGGAGTCCGAGGTAAAACCCCTCAAACACCCCTCATTTATAGACGGTAGATGCGCTGAAAACGATTTTGGGTTTTACGGGGAAATCCATCCAAGCGTCCTTGAAAACTTCGGATTGGAGATGCCTGTCTGCGCCTTCGAAGCCGACCTTGAGCGGGCGATGGCAAATGGAAGATAAAAAGAATCTTTTGATCCTCACGGTATTGTCGATAGTCTTTCTCGGCTATGGTTTAACCGAATCCCAGGGTCTGGTGCACCGGGACTCCCTTTCCCAGTTCCTTGAACCAGGATATAAACTTGCCGAAGGATACGGCATCACGGTATGGGAATACCAGGTGGGCTACCGACCCTACCTGCATTCCCTGGGTTTTGCTGCTGTAATCAAAACCCTGAAAACCTTGGGTCTCTACAACCCGCTCATCCTTCTTCAGGCGCTTGATTTTCTCACCGCAGCCTTCCTGTTTGGAGCGGTAATTCTGACATACTTTTTAGGGAAGAAAACCTTCTGTGGGCAGGCAGGTTTTTACGCCGCATTATTCACACTATTTTCTCCCCTAACCCTGCTTTATGGGACGAGATTCAACATACACCCCCAGGTGACAGTCTTTTTGTTAGCCTCGTATCTTTTGATTTCTTCAGGGTCAAAGAAGAAAATCATGGCAGCAGGGGCCTTCATCGGGTTAGCTTTCTGCCTAAGATATACCGTGATCCTTTTGGTGCCGCTTTTTTTGTTTCAGAGCCTGAAATTAAAAAAAGAGAAAACCGTGATACTTCTACTATTGTTTCTTTTCACCACCCTCCTTTGGGGGTTCGTTGATTTAGTGGGTTGGGGGTCTCTCCTGCATTCTCTGAAGACGTTTATCACACTGGGTTTGTTTGGGGGATACAGTAACGTCAGCCGCATCGAACACCCCCTATATTATGTGTTTTTTTTCGCGATGCATATCCCCGCTGTTTATACTTCAACCTATGTGTTCTGGGATAAGGACAAAAAGATTCTGCCTGCAATGTTTTTCCTGGTTTATTTAATCAGTCTTTCTTTTGTTGGACATAAAGAACCCCGGTACTTGGTTGATGTTTATCCCTTCTTCATGCTATACGCTGGCCGGGGACTACTATTGTTTACTAAATCAGTTAATCAAAGGACTTTGGTTGTCTTTCCCCTAATATTTTTCTCGATTATTTTATCTATACTGCTTCCAGAAGCCTTTATTGGCTGGGGCAGTGACTCGCCTATGCAGGCGCTAACTTATGCAGGCGGGCAAGAGGATGTGAAAGCCCTAGCTTACACTGGATTAACCCTGAGTGAGGGTTTTCCCTCATATTTTTTCTTTGACAGGAATACGCCTCAACTGCTTGTGGGATACGGATATGTTGTCTTCCCTAAATTAAACCCCAATTTTTCTTCTAAGTATTCAGGGTTAATTGCACTTAATTGTTCGGCGGGGCAGGTTAATCTGAGTGATACCGAGTTTCAGTGCTTAAACCCCGGGAAAGCCTTAAATGATTCTCGCATAAATTATTTTATAGCTCCAAGGAAAACCGATTTAACCTACCCCCTGGAGAAACACGGGTTTAACGTCATCAAAACGTTCGACGGCGTAAACGTATATCGACGATGCAAATGATTTCATCAGGTGAAACAAAAAAAACCCTTTTTTTCCTATGTATCTTATCCCTCACCCTATATGTTTGGGGTCTTTATAAGGCTTCTGGCGTCATCCACCCGGATGAATTATTCCAGATACTTGAGCCTGCCCATAAAATAATAAACGGGTATGGTGAAACCACCTGGGAATACGTCCATGGGATGCGGCATATAGGAGTCCCGATTATCGCCTCCTATCTAATTCGGTTAAATCATTTCTTTGGAATTACAAATCCACTATACATAATTTTGGTGTTGGATTATCTAACGGTTTTCACTTCTATTTCACTTGTCTTGGTCGTTTATCTTGCTGGAAGAAAATATTATTCCCCCAACACCGGATTATATGCCGCATTGTTCACGTTATTCTCCCCCATTATCCTTCTATACGGCACAAGATTCAACCCCCACCTGCCTGCGGCTTTGTTTTTGGTCTTGGCATTCCACCTGCTCTCAGATGAAAAAAACAACAAAAAAATTTTTTTATCCGGATTATTTCTAGGCTGCTCCTTTTTCCTAAGATACACTTCCCTCATACTTACACCCGTATTTCTTTGGCGAATCCGGGGACTGAGGAAGAAAGATAAACTATTTTTTCTCGCAGGATCAGCATTCCCCGTGTTTTTAGTAGGTCTGCTTGATCAAATGGTTTGGGGCGTGTTTCTGCATTCAGTCCTGGCTCAACTAAACAAAAACGTTTTAGAGGGTGTATCTGATTTATTCGGCGTGGAGCATGCACTCTATTATCTTCTTTTCCTCGTATTGCATCTTCCTGCTTTGTATGCAACTTTGTATTGCATTAAGGAGCCTGAAAGACTGCCTTTAACCGCTTTTTCCGGGTATCTGCTTGTTTTATCCCTAATACCCCACAAGGAATTACGCTTTCTGATTGAGGCAGCTCCTTTTTTCATGTTAGCCGCAGGACGCGGACTTGAGGTTTTCTCCCGAAACCAACCTCACCCTAAAATCGCTGCCGCAGGATTCCTAGGCCTCAGTTTAATCTTCACCGTCCTCACACCCTCTTACTACCTAGGCTGGGGCGGTGACGCAGTCCACCAGGCAACATATTATGTGGGAACACAAAAAGAAGCCGAAGCCCTAGCCTACATGGACTTATTCTGGTGGCAGGGCAGCGGCTCCCACTTCCTATTCACAAAACCCCGCCCCCTTGTTCACGTATCCGATGATCCCACATTCAACCCTCAACTTCAGCGTGTGAACTGCAGCCAACAAAAATACAAGCCACAGAAAACCGGGTTTCAATGCATACCCCCAAAAGAGTTTCTTCAATCAAACATAAAATACGTCTTAGCCGCCAAAAACTCCACCAAAAACAATCTATCAACTGCGGGTTTCACAGTTGAGAAAAATTTTGGCCATATCGGTGTCTTCACCCGCCCTTAATTTTGGGATTTAGAAGAAGCTTTAATAGAATAAGCACCCCCATGAATCGGGTGAACATAAACAGGTTCTGCATCAGACTTATGGGCCCCTCATATAATGGAGTCAATATCACAAGAAAATAAGATACTAGGGTAATCCACACCCCCTTGCCTTTAAGATTATTGTTTATGATTTCAGAAAAAAGCCAGGCATAGGGTATGACAAGCAACACGAAGTGATGTATCCAACACATAGGGTTTAACACGAGACTTAAAACAATAATTGATGAAAACCCAAAATCAGGGTTTATTTCATTGTTTTCCCATATTTTCTTGAAGGTATATCCTGCTACAATCAAAACAAAAAGATTGTTAATCAGACTCGCAACTCCCGGGGCAATCAAGATAGGGTCGGTGAATTCGTTCTCTGTGAATAATCTTCTTAGATAAGATATCAGACTCTGATTTATTGGAAACGGGTTTGATTTATCCACAGCACTGAAGCCTTCAAGCCATTGGAAGTAAACATCCCCTCCCCCCAAAAAATAGAGGCCAATATTAAAAGCATTAGGGTAACTGAAGTCGATCACACTACCCTGCGGTTTTTTTTGAATACAAAGTAAACTAAAATCAATGCTGGCGTCATTTTTATAGCAATCGAAAACCCTAAAAAAATTCCCGCAAGATATGGTTTTTCTCTATTGACCGAGGTCAAGGTTAATGTTAGGAGAAACAGAATTAACGTGTTTATCTGACCCCACAATAGGTTGACGAAAACGGGGGGATAAAAAAGAAAAGCCGACGAAAACAATAGTTTGTCTTGAAGCTTTTTTGATTTCAGAAAGAAATCAACAAGAAGAAAGACGGAGGCCAGATAAAAAACACTCATCAACAAAACCCAAAACTTACTAGCCCACACAAAACCTAGGTGGGAGAGTGGATAAGTGAACAAAAGAGAAGTTGGGGGATACATATATACATAGGTCTTGAAATTCCCTATCACCTCCGCATCTCTTTGTTGAATCCTAAGTTGATCTAAATCATAAGGATTCCCGCCGTCACTTATTATCTTGCTTGCCAGGAAATGAGGGGCGAAATCAATGTTCCATTCTCCTCGGTTCACTTGATTGTATGCATCCCAAGTGACGGCTAAGTAAGAAACTAAGGCTGAAATAAACAGACCCCAGATAACATAACTTTTTATTTTGCCCTTCATTGTTCACGTCACTTTAGTTTCATGCTTTTTTTTCTGGAAAAGCAGTTCACAATAGAATTCATGATTATTCTTATAATCTGGAATCTCGGTTTTGTTGTAAGGACAAAATTCCCCTATAAAACTATACTGGTTTTTCATGTGTTCAGTGAAATTAACCACTGAACCAACATGTGAAACCACTTTAGGGTCGTTCATCGTATACCACCAATGTTTTTTCACTAGGATGTAATCCGGTTTGCTATTTCTCAAATCAAGCGTCTTTTGGTTCATGTCATCTCCTGCCATGAAAAAAGCGCTGTTTTGAAGTGAATACCTGCCCCAGTAGGTGGAGTCAAGTTCTTTAGGGTAACTACGGTCAATCCATGAGTAGTAAAATGGGTTGGATAATGCAAGAAGCGTATCATCATCTTGTATATGCTCTCCTATCTTTGCACTAACCTTAAGTTCATCGTATACTGTATGTTCAAATGAGTATGCATCCACCATAAAATAGGTTTGGAACAACAAAATAATGATGCTGAATATGGATAGAAACCATTTCAGTTTGCTTATTTTGCTGAAATATTTTTTTTGGTAGTGCACAAAAAAGATCGCACACAAAATACTTGCCACAGGATATAATTCCAAGAAATAATGGTTCCATGCGCAAGTTAAAATCCATATAGACACAAAATAGCTTGTTGCCATCCAGGCTAAAATAGCTGTTTGACATTTGTTTTTAAGGACTAAAGGGATGCTTGGCACCCCAAGTATAATGAAAACAGGGTTGGATATGAATACCACTACGCTTGCCAATATCTTCTCGGAGACTGTCTTAGTGTAGAAGAAGTTTGTGCTCTCAAGGACGTTGAAATTCCAAAGATGCCAGATCATCTCCAAAAATACGCCTGAAAACCAACAGTAGACCAGGAAAAAAAGCGCGGG
>WJJK01000295.1 GCA_014729705.1 Candidatus Altarchaeales archaeon
ACCATCGGCTCTTATTACCCTGCATGAAGGGCAAACACAGATTACCGAGGCCGACATTGAAGACATTCGGGATATATTTAACACTGTTCCAATTCGCAACCAATGGGATCACTCCAGGGTGCCATCAACTACCGATGATAGAGATAAGGGATATTACAACGGGGCATTTTGGGTCTATCCTCCGGCAAGTGCATATATTCTAACCAATGATACCCCTCAAACTGCACAATGGAAAAGCATTATTGAAAGTGGGGGGAGTAGTTACCCGTTCACGGCGCAGACGCACACCGTTGACACCTCCGGCAACGGAGACCATACCGACCTGGCCAGCGCCATCAGCGCAGCAAGTGCCGGAGACATAATTGTTATTGGCTCTGATTTATCTACGGCATCCGAAATCACAGTCAATAAGCGGTTAGTTATTCGAGGCCTGGGCAGACCAACTATCAGCATGTCCAGCACGGCTAATCTGCTGAACGTCACAGCTGACGATGTGGTAATCGAGGATTTAACGCTCGAAAACAACATCACCACCAACGGGCGATATTGCGCCGTGCTGGATGGCGACCGGACACAACTGGTCAACGTCCACATCAAGCGTAATCCTGGATCAACTGTGGCCAGCGGCGGCGGGGTATCGTTTTCCGGCGATGATTTGTTGATGCTTGGCTGTATAGCCAACACGGTTGGCTGCGGTACGCCGGGCTTTTGCGTCAGTCCATCGGGGGTTGGCGGCAGCATCCGAATAGATGGCGGGTATTACCGATCCGACTCGACGGAAATGACATCTGCCGGAGGGTGGATTTATCTTAATCACCCCATTTTGCACAACGGCATTTCAGGCACCAATGTCAAAGGCGAATTTGGGTATCGGGACGGAGTGACTCGGTATGTTGAGGACACTTCTCCGGCAGATGGAGAGGTACCGGTCTGGTCGGCTGCAAATAGTCGATGGGAGCCGGGATCATCTGGCCCGAGCGGGATTGACCCGGCAGGACATACCCACTCAAAATTGGTAGCCTCCGATGGATCTCCTGATCCATCGTTTGAAGTCAACGCAAGTGGCCACCCTCGAATTGTTAATGGGTACCTGTTTGGGGCGGGTTGGGATGAAGCCATGAGATTGCTTGACCCTGCTTCTGATGGGTGGCTCCGTCTGAATCAAAGCCTAGCATGGACTAACGGGATTTACACTCCAGGTCATTTGAGGGTTAATGGTGGGATAGATGTCAACAACGGAGTTTTTCAACTTCGATATGGCACATCAGTCAATGACATTGACACCACTGTTGCTTGGTCCGATAACACTTTATTAACCGGAGCAGGTGTGAAACGATACGCTTTGGGCAATGCTGTTTTGGTTAGGGCTACCAATACTGCGATTACAGCTAATGGTGTCTGGACAAACATAAACGGCTTGGCCCAGTCGTTCACCAATAACACTGGCAAGGTGTTTGTTATTTACGGATTCCACGGCTATTTATACGGTGCCGGGAGTCCTGACTCCTTTGGGTGTCGAGTCACTAAAAATGGTGTAGCTGGTTCAGGCACGTCTCAGGTGTATCATCAAACATCAACCGGCGCTACGGTTCAAGCAGCCATTGGAATAGAACTTTTCACTGGAACAGGTACACATACTTATCGTGTTCAAGGCATTAAATACTCATCGGGGGGCACGCTTGCTGTGGGTGATAGTGCTGCCCGCTATGGCTTCATGTTGGTAGTGGAGGGATAAGGTGAAATTCGAGAAACTAAAAGAGATCAATCCAGCAAGGCTACATGAAGAGTTAGCCCATGTCCCCGATTTTTTGGGAATAACAATAACTGATGAGGTAGACGTATTGGTCGGCTCTGCCCCCGATGGGGAGTATCAAGAGCGAGAGATTACTCAGGCCGAGATTGATGAGATCAAAAACATTTTGGGTGCCCACGATCCAACGCAAAAGAGCCAGTTTGAGTTGATAGAAGAGGAACAACAAACTGATGTAACCAGTTTTAGAGACAAGATTGACAACCAACTGGCTGATATTAATTCTGAACTTGATTATTTAAGCCTTACAATCCCAACAATAGACACAATGACCCAGGCCGAGCTAGTGTCGCATATCAAACGAAACAGCCAGGAAATGCAGCGAGTGTTACAGATTTTACAAATTATGCTCAAGGCTTGGCGGTTTGTGCTACGGAGGCTGCTATAGCCGACATCGAGGCGGCGTTGGCGGGGACGACGTGGTAGGTTGTGATTATTTAGGATGATCACAACAAAAAAAGCCCCGGCTCACCACCGGGGCTTTCCTATAAAAGCTATTCCGCTTCCCTCGATTCGGCGTACCGCATCGCTGTCGGTACCCGAAACTCGACTTCCTCTGGAACGAACACGGTAAAGAGCGGAAAGCCAAGTAGCTGCTTGTGGATGTAAAATACCTCGATAACAACCTCGATTTCTTCAATTGGAACTGCTTGTGTACTTGTTTTGACCAAACTACATGTCGCCTGTAGATGACTCTTGTAATGTCGGTTGTAATAAGATGTGAAGTCGATCTCACTTGAACCATATGTTAATTGAGGCTGTGTTGCCGGATATTTCCCCTGAATCGGTTGCTCTGGTATCCAGCCAGGATCTAAACAATGACAATTCGGCCAAGCATCTTTATTCTCTGGTGGTTTTCTGCTATCAGGATCGCAAGGCCAGGTAGGAGGATATTGAAATACGGAGATAGCTATCTCTACATCTGGTAAGTCACCCAAGTTGATCATGGTGTGGCTAATTATATCAGTAAATCCTATCTGTTGCGGGGTTTTTCCATCAATGTTTAAGTTTCGGGCTTTGGTAGCAAACCGAGCCCCTTCCCGAGAGGCATTGACGGCTACCATATAGTTGCGCATGAAGTGACCAACCTCGATCATCCCCAACAACATGATTAACAACAACGGTGTTATAATGGCCATTTCAACTAGAGCTTGTCCCTTTTTATTCATTTGATGTTCAACCTTATCTTATTGGCTAATTGTATATATGCCTGCTTCCAGGCTGGATCATCCTTTCTATGCAAGCAGGCAACCGACTGGTCGCCAAAGAAAAAGACATCATCTTTTAACGTCATTTTTACTGATGGATCTATTCTGGGATAGACTG
>WJJK01000296.1 GCA_014729705.1 Candidatus Altarchaeales archaeon
CACCGGCACTTTTTCATTTGGATACATGCGCCCGAAACACGCTTGAAGCAGGGCTGCGGTTTTGTATCCCGCAGTCTCAATGCCTAATAAGACGTCTATGTTCTCCCGATGAGCGTATCTTGCAAGACGCCTGCCTCCCTTAGCGAGTTTACGCCTTTCCCCTGCTTTCGGGAAGAAGACGAAGTGAGCGGGTTGAAGCTGCATGGTTTCAGGGAAATCATCCTCAAGTTGCGGTTTCCGGTATCTTTTTATCATAATTAAACGCCATATCCATTCTTTTATAATTACATCCGAATAATATTTAGTTAACGGATATGAGAAGCCTTCAGACCGTAAAAAAAATAAACGACATCATCCCGATCGTCACATACGCCTACCGTTGCCTGGTGAGGGTTGAGGAGAACGTTAAATATTTTTTGGTGGGAATAATATCTGGGTTGATGGTGGTGTTCACAACACGTCTATCGGATCAACTGCCCCCCATCGAATCGGATTTTGGGGGCTTTATTTTTGGGCTTGCGCCGCTTTTTTTCTACAACCTTTTTCTGTTCATAGCCTTTATTTTCGCCATCACCTTGTTCGAGAGCTTATCCGAGGCCTTGAAAGCCCTTCACAGGACGCTTGAAAAATACCCATAAAAAAAAGATTCTGAGGAAAAACCATGCTTGGAGACATACCCACATTAGACGACTTTGACTTGTCAGGGAAAAAAATCCTCTTACGGGTTGATTTAAACACCCCCCTTGACCCTGAGACCGATGAATTTCTGGATGATAGGAGATTCCAAAGCCACAGGGAAACCCTAAGAGAGTTGTTAGATCAAAAATGCTCGATAGTCTGCGCAGCCCATCAGGGAAGACCGGGTGAGGCGGATTTCACAACCCTAGAGAAACACGCCAAAAGATTAAGTGAAGTCGCAGATATTCCGATTGAATACGTAGACGACATCTTCGGATCCCAAGCCCAAAAAAAAATAAAAAACCTGGGTGAAGGGGAATGCATTATGCTTGAGAACCTTCGTTTCTACAGTGAAGAAGTGTTAAAGCGTCCGATGGACGTTCAAGCCAAAACCTATTTGGTTTTGAAACTCGCACCCCTTTTTGATTTGTATGTGAACGACGCATTCGCGGTATCCCACAGAAGCCAGCCGTCGGTAGTCGGGTTTCCGCAGGTGATGAATGCGGCTGCAGGCAGATTGATGGAGAAAGAGGTTAGGATAATAGGGGATATACACGAGAATCCGCGAAAACCTGTGACCTTCATATTAGGCGGTACTAAGGCTGATGACGGCCTAAGGGTAGCGCAGAAGGCGCTTGACTCAGGAACCGACACAATATTAGTCGGGGGAGTCGTTGCAAACATACTTCTTGCGGCAAAGGGTTATCGTATCGGCGAGCCAAGCATTGAGTTCATACGGGGAAAAAAGATGACCGAACAAATCGATGTGGCAAGGGGCATGATCCAAAGATACGGTGACAGGATTGTAGTGCCTAAAGACGTTGCCTTGGCTAAAGACGGTCGAAGGGTTGAAATCCCGGTAGGCGAGTTACCGCAAAACTATCGTATCGTGGACATCGGGCATGAAACCATGAAAACATACAAACAAATAATCTCCGAATCAGGCACGCTTTTCTTTAACGGCGCCCTCGGATTGTTTGAAAACAAACTATTTTCCTATGGAACCATGGAGACCATCAAGGCTGTCGCAGAAAGCGAAAGCTTCAGCGTAATAGGAGGGGGTCATACGACCGCCGCCGCAAGAGAGACGGGGGTAGTAGAAAAAATCAGCCACGTATCATCTGGAGGGGGTGCCTGCGTCAACATGCTCGCAGGATACCCTTTACCCGCCATTGATGCTCTTAAATCCTCGGCCCAAATACACGGTTAAAAAAAAATAGGGTGTTAGAGTTTATGGTCGAATGCGACTTGTCTTCGCATAAGAGCATATCTGTTTTTTATCCCCTTTGAATCTATGTTAAGTAGGCCTTCTACGCTGAAATCCTCAACAGCATAGCTTGCCACAACCGCCCCGCAAACCATGCTCTTCTTAATAGCATCATCACCGACATCCGAGTGTTTAACCAAGTGTCCGGCGGTTGCTCCTGCGAAACTGTCTCCCGCCCCCGTTGGATCATAAACCCTCTTCAGAGGATAGGCTGGCAGCGAGAAGAACGTGTCTTTCGAAAAGAAAAGCGACCCATGCTCCCCCTTCTTAATAATAACCCTGGGGCAGGACTCAACAAGCATCTCCCCTGCGGAAACAAGGTTGGGGGTGTCACAGTACATCCTAGCCTCCCCATCGTTTATTACCGCTAAGTCAACGCGGGATAAAACCCCCTCAAGGTCGTCTCTCTTATTTTGAATCCAATAATCCATTGTATCAAGGACGCTGAAGCCGGGATTTATTTCATCCAAAACATTGCTTTGTATTTCAGGGTCGGTGTTAGCTAAAAAAAGCACGTCACAACCAACATAC
>WJJK01000297.1 GCA_014729705.1 Candidatus Altarchaeales archaeon
ACTGATATATGCTCCCCAAACTGCCATAATCCGGCTAAAATCACCCCAAAATAGGGTGTTATGGTTCACCTAATATACATTATACGAAGTAAAACAACGACAATCTATGAAGTTTGTACAAAAATAGGGGAGAGATAACCTATAATCCGGCTATTTGGGCGAGTGTAGCCGGTCAGATGTTAGCCGGGTTACAATCATAACCTGGTTGGGTGGCGTGTTATTGGCTACATAGCCGATGCACCATTATATGATTAATCCGGCTATGATGTAGCCGGTTAGTCACTGGCCAGGTATAGTCTACATAGTATATTAGATAGTAGAGTAACGATAGAAACAGAGTGAGAGTGACAACAGAATAGCCTACAATGCAACACAATGCGATTAGGGGCGATTTTAGCGAAAATAGGTATAAACATACCAGTGTAGTAAAATAAACCGCTCACAGAGGCAAATAAGAGGTATATAATAGTAGAATGTAGCTGGCCAGGTATAACCGGCTACCAAACTATATAGAATAGTCTACACTGGCCCACAAATTAAATAGGTAGTCTAGTATATAATCCGGCTAGAATCGCCTAGAATGGGCAAATAATGGGGTTATAAGGGGAGATAGAGGATAGTGTATAGAATAGTAGGATAGTTAGGTGAGAGTGAGTGAGGATAACAGAGTGTAGAGTGTAGCCGGAGCGAAGAGTGTAGCCGGAAACGTAGCCGGTCTAGCCAGGTAAATATGGAGTGTAGCAACGTGATAAAAGGCCGGAAAAAACTGGGGGGGTGTTATAAAATTGGGCCGGTCAATGTGACTATGCTCAACCCCCAGCCACGTTTTCACGCCACACGCGCACGAAGCAAGATTCCTACGTGATCCACATTTCAAGACAACCACCCAGAAAAAATGTTCTGTTTAATACCCGGATCTCTCCAGTAGGGTAGGGGGCCTTATCCATTCAAACTGCACCAAACCATTTTATCTTATCCAAGTCCAGGCTTTGGACCATACCTCGACTTCTACTTGCATCCCCCTTCCCTCACTTCCCCGGATAGGCAGGTACCATATATTAGGTGTTTTACCGGCAGCAGCAGTAAGCAGCAGTACCGCCCATAATGATATATGTATTGATGTATTGGTAGATAGAGATACACCAAAAGGGTTGACAAGAGTTTAGGTTAGTGTTAAAATTATGAGGGAGGTTAAAAATGGCAAACTTTGAATCTTTATGGAAATCCGCTCAACGGGGCGAACTCATCTTAATTGATGGTGGTTTTTGTAGATTCCATCTGAGAAAAGATAGGCAGCTTACCATCTATGAGATTATTAGTTTACGGCCTGGAGCCGGATCTGAGATGTTAGAACAATTGAGGCAAGTGGAAGGGACCACGTCGATCTTTGCCAGGTGTCCGGTTGATTTGGATGCGAACCGCTGGTATAAGCGACGTGGTTTTGTATTAGAGGCTGTAGAGACAACACGTACCGGAAGACAACTTAACTGCTGGAGGTTATCATTATGATTTGGGCCATTATTTATATTACGGCTGTTCTGGCAGCCAATTACACAGCAACCTGGTTTATTCCAATGCCGGTGTTTGGTTTGGTGGCATTGGGAGCCGTGATTTTTGGGGTAACGTTTACCGCTCGGGATTATGTGCATCGGTTGGGTAGACCCAGGGTGTATGTAATGATTGTTATCGCTGCCTGGGCGTCAATGATGTTGTCGGTAGCCGGATCTGTTTCCTGGCGAATCGTGTTGGCCTCAACTATTGCCATTTTACTTAGCGAAACAGCCGATACCGAAATTTACCATCGGTTATTGAGTAAGCGGTGGTTGGTTCGGGTGACAGGATCTAACGTGGTTAGCATTCCTCTGGATACGGCGTTATTTAATGTCATTGCTTTCTTGGGGGTGTTTGCGGTTCCGATGTTGGTAGCCATTATGTGGGGTGAGATTGTGGTTAAGTTTGCTTCCGGGGCTGTGGTGGCATTGTGGCGATTGAGGTAATCTATTGCGCTGCTGGGGGCAAGTGGGCAGCAGATATTGCTGTCAACTATTTTACTTATGGAGCCCGGATGCCAGCGACCGTGTATCATAAACCGGAATTTATTGATAATGATTACAAAGATCCGGATTTCAAGCGGTATATTGAAGCCCTGGAGAAATGGCGACCCCGGTTGGCAACGGTCCTGGATTTAGAGCGGTTGGAACAGTTTGATGAAGTTATGGACTGGGCGCAAGCGGCCTCGCAATTTGTGACCGAAGCAATTTTGGTTATCCCTAAAATTTGGGGGCTTCTGGATAGAATCCCGGAAGAGATTAATGGGGTTCCGATGCGGCTGGCCTTTAGTTATCCAAGTAGTTATGGGAGGGCCGATTTTCAAATTTTGGATGAGATGGTGGGGTGGAAACACGGTATCCATATTTTGGGCGGATCCCCTCAAGCGCAGTTGGCGTTGGCCAGTGGTCGCCGGAAGCGGCCCAGGTGTCAGACCCCGCAGCCGGATATGATTACGTCCGGTTTGGATATTCGGAGTGTGGACAATAACTACATTATGAAGTTGGCTAATATGGGGTTGGTTTGGTTTGGGGATAGTCAGGGGGTGCGATTTGCCCATTTGAGTATCAAGGATCTTTTTGGTGAAAGACAAATTGAGAATGCTAATCATAGAGCGTTTAGGTTAAGTTGCAATCATTTAAGGTGGGCATGGAATGGCTAAATATTTTGTATCTTACTCACAAGTAATGGGTGGTCATCCAAAGTTGGATTGGGCTCCGGCATTTGGTTGGATAGAAATAGAAATAGAGTCACCGATGACCGGTGATAAGCTATTGGCTATTACTGAGTATTTGGAGAGTGACCCCAATCGCAAGAACGTAGTAATTTTGAATTGGTGCAGAATGGAGGAAGAAGAATGAGTGCTTTTGACATGACCAGGGAGAATCTGGCCGTGATGATGCGTTGGCTTACCGAACACTCTGGGGAAGAAGTGTTGTCTGGTTCTTTACGGGTGGGACCACAAGAAGATCCGCAGAAAACAATTTACAGGCTTATGACCCGTTCTTTTTATGATCTTTGTGTCTCTTCCGGTGTGTTTCTTGAACATCAAGTTCTGGATTCTGATCATCCGGATCTTACAATTTCTTTGATAGAAATTAATGAGGGCCATCCGTATTTTGGGACGGAAGATGATGAATAAACCTTACTGGGCAATCAATCCGATCAGGTGTGACACTACAGAAGAATTAAAAAAGTACGCTGATAACAATAAGGGTCCGTCTGGAACCCCGCAGCCTTTATTGATTCAGTCTGAACGATGGGGGTTATACGCTGTTTATCCAAGTGGAAAAGCAACCGCTTATTGGGTAGATCCCGAGTGGGAAAGGCAAGAAAATGAACCATATCAAGAAAGTTAGCAACAATATCTACACCAAAAAGATTGTTATCTGGCCGGGGTGCCAGGTTAGCAATGCGGTTTATATGATCAACAGGTTTATTGAAGATATGAGTCAAGACGATCTTTGGGACCAACATCGACCAACCTGCATTTACAAGCTTGCTAATGGAGATATTTACGTGGTCTATGAAACTGAGACAACTCTGGTCGTTCGGAGAGGGGATACGTCAAAAGTATGAACTTGACCCCTAAACAGCAATTCGTGGTAGATTCTCTCAAAGAACATCCCGATAATTATGTACTGATGCTCCTGGACCCTGTTCATGGTACCAGGGGCTTTTATATCAAATTCAATACAGGGCGCACCACGAAGTTTATTGGCGCACCGTTGAGAACTTATTGCAGTGTAATATTTTGAAGCAGGAAGATAATGTGATAACCCTAAATAAAAAGTGTATTGATACAAGGGTTGACACTTGTTCGGGTTAGTGGTACAATGAGAATTGTGAAAGGAGATTGTGAATGTCAGATAAATTAATTTCAGTTCACGATGAGATCCCCGAAGAACATCGGAAGGTTATCCTTTACGGTTATAGAATAGGGAATCCTCGTTGTATTGACTATTTTATCGGATATCGGGTGGACCTGGCTGGCGAGTTTTTCTGGCAGCTTGAGGGTCACGATGTGACCGACATCCGGTACTGGGAAATAACGCATTGGGCTAAGTTGCCAAAGTTGGAAGAGTACCAGGATGCCGCTTAAAGAATTAACGTTTTGGGTAGACATCCCTGACCGGCTTTTACAGAACAGCCTCGAATCGGAGCTCCTGCAGGGAATCGCCTTGATGATGATGAAACAGGTTGTCTCTCCTGGGGTGGTCGATCAAATCAAGATTTATCCCCCCGGCCATTCCTTTGTTGCTTACCGGGAAAACGATGGTAAGCGTTATTACCTTAGTTGCGTGGCCGATGATGGCGACATTACTTTTGATGTTGACCCCCGGCGAGCTCAGATAATGCGGGGTGAAGACCAGAGAAGATTTTGTCAGGCCATGAGACTGAGTATGGAGCCGATTGATGAAAAACCTGAGCAATGATATGATTGTGATTATCGCCGGCTGCATTGCGGTGATCTATATATGTATGCTATTGACGTATATTATGTTTTGGGTCAATTAGGCCGGGGGGCAAGCATGGTTGTACTTGACTTACCGCTGTTGGTTCTATCCGGGATTTTCGCAGGGCTTTCGGTGGGCTA
>WJJK01000298.1 GCA_014729705.1 Candidatus Altarchaeales archaeon
GCGCAAGCGTATCCAGCGGGCCCGGAGCCTATCAATAATGCCTCGTATTCACTCATCTTCTGTAGTTCCACTCATCTTTTGAGAATTTATCCTCTGAAATCTTTTGGGCTGCAGCCTGCTCCCCCCCTGTGAGGGGTTTTTCACAGTAGTTTAGTTCCAAGGCTTCCCTGAAACCCCTCCTAAGGGCGTCAGACATCTCCTCATATGATACTTCACATCCCAGCTCGTCTCTGACTGAAGTCACATATTGAAGAACGTTTTTTATGGCCTTATCCCTTTGTTTTTCCGAATCCACTTTAAGTATGGTGAACATCTCCCTGGGGTCGACATCCAAAAGTATTGTTCCATGCTGTAGGATGCAGCGCCCCCGCCTGGTTTGAGCGTTTCCAGATATTTTTTTACCCCCTACTGTGATGTCGTTTAGAGGCCTGAAACGGCTTTCAACCCCCAGGAGTCTGAGGGCCTCCACCACCCCCTGATTTATTTTTTCATAGCTTTTTTGTATGTCGCAGTTCATGGTTTTCTGAGGCAGTATTAGGCTGTATGTAGCCTCTGTTTTATGGTATACCGCCCCTCCCCCTGTCATACGCCTTACTATGTCCACCCCTTTTTTTCGACATATGGTTTCATCCACTTCGTCTCTAAGTGACTGAAAATAACCTATTGAGACTGCAGGCGGACTCCAGCCGTATATTCGTAGCACAGGCACCTGATCCTGCGACACCTTATCCAGCATCAGCTGGTCTTGAGCCATGTTGAGGAAGGCTTGATTCGTTTCTTGAGTGATTAACCTACAATTCACCGTAAAGCCTCCTCAACGACTTCCTTAAAAGACTGGGGGGATACCCCGTAACACTTTATTCTTTCGCTTTTGAAGAAGGCGTCTATCTTCTCTTCCACACCCTTTTTTTCTGTGTTAATCAACTGTGTTTCAAGCTGGTTTAGGCTTTCCTCAGGGTGCATGAAGAAGTCTCCCGTGAAACTTATTTTCTTGATGAAACCATTTTCCGCCTCTATCCTGGTTTTCAAAAGTTTTTCGCCTGTTTTTTTCCTGGCGACTTCGGATTTCATTTCTTCTGGGTTTTCTGACGTCTTTTTCGTGGATTCTGTTTTTTCCTTAAATATTTTTTGTCTTTATCCAGGTTGTGGAAGTAGTCCGCCTCCTCAATTAACTTGCTTGAGGCGCTTTTTTTGAACGCCATGACTTCGACCCTGCACCCCCTGCCTTTCAGGTATTTAACTAGTTCCGTGAAGTCGCCGTCCCCTGAAACCAAAACTATTGTATCCAGTTTCGGAGCCTCCCTTATCGCGTCCATCGCTATTCCAACGTCCCAGTCCCCCTTCTTGTGCCCCCCCCAAAACACCTGCAGATCCTTGCTTTTCACTTCAAAGCCTATTGATTCAAGCGCGTCGAAGAAGCTTTCCTCCTCCTTCACGTCCGCTTTGATGACGTAGGCGAAAGCCCTGATTAGGGTTCTCTTAGCTACTGCGTCACGCAGTATCTTGTTGAAGTCTACCTTACTGTCGTATAGGTGCATGGCGCTGTAGTACATGTTTTGCACGTCAACGAATACACCTGTCCTTTGGTTTCTATGGAAGAATCCTTGCTTCATTTTTTAATCCAACCTCCTCTTTAATGACTTCGATGAGCTTTTGCCTGCTTTTTTTCGGCGTGTCGTGTGCGGTGTTAAGCAGGTAGACGCTTGTTTTTTTGAACACGTCTTTGAAGGCCTCGATTCTAAGCGTCTTTTTATATTCGTTTCTCATAAGCTGATGGGGGTTGCAGAAGTCGTGTTGAACCAAGAACTCCACTGCCTCGGCTGTTTTAAGCTTCCTTAACCTTGTCGCATCGTTTCCGTCTCTTTTCAAAAGGAAAACGCTTCTAAGTATTGTGGTGTCGCGTGTCTTCATCTTGCCTACCGCAAGCTCCACATCCACGATACCCCTGTGTTGTTCGTCGAGTTTCACGTCTTCAAGCAGTCTCTTGAAAATACTCCAATTATCTCCTATATCCTCTCGTATGTAGCTGTTCATTTCAGAGGCGTGGGCTACGATGTCCGTATCCGTTGACTGGACGTAGAACCAGTCGTCTGAGACCAGTTTTGCCTCCTTAAGAAGCAGCAACCCATAGCTTAGCGTTGTCTTGCCTGACCCTGAGGGCGCGATTATAGCACAACCCCTGCCTTTGATGTCTATGCAGCTGCCGTGCACTGAATACCTGTTGTGGACGCTGTGGTAGTCCTCCAGGAAATCTCCTGCGGCCGCAAGTGCGATGGATTTAACGTAGCCGTAGTAGTTGCAGTTATAGATGAAAACAGTCTTAGTCACCTGATCGTAGTAGACTGTGTTCACCGTTTCGCCGGGTTTCTCGTGGGTTATTATCCTTGCGTGGGGCCTTATGTATTCGCTCATACTGTGGAAGTTGTCCTCCCACATCTCCTTAAACTGGTTTTCGTCTGTCACAAGCTCCACGCACATTCCGTGTATGTCGGCTTTATTGCTTGTGAAGTATTTTGGCAGATCATCTAGGAGTCTGTCTTTTTCCTCGATGGTGATGGGTTCTACGCTGTAGGGTTCTATTTTCTTCATCTGTGATTTATAATTGTTTGCATCTAATATAAGGAAATCTTGTTTTATTCGTTGATTCGGATGATGTGCACCCTAGACCCTAAGAGACGCTGTGATTCAAGTTGCATAGCCTTTGACCAGGTTCAGGGTATCTGTCGTGCGACAGGGAAACCTATTTCCCGGCGGTGATTTTTTTCTGCGCCCCCCAGCTTATGTAGAATACCTCCTTCCCCTCCTGCATTAGGTTGGCTGTCTCAGGGTCCTGTGGCATTGGTATGTCGAATGTTTCATAGGATTCCATGTCCATCAACTGCACGTTGTCTTGTACCTTCGTTAGGACTTGGGCCACCCTCTTGTCTATCACAGGCACCTCGGTTTTGTCTGAGGCGGGCTTCATGAGGTTTCTTTTTTTGCCGTCGAATATGCCTGTGCCCTCGATGTTTACTTTCGCGCCCCCGTGTTTACCGGGTTTAGAGTGACTCATCTTAGATATCCGGCAGGGGACATCATCGATTAATATGTATCTACCTTCCTTAAGGCTCCTGAGTTCGGCTATTCTTTTCTCCATAAATATACACCTAAAGAAACCCTAAGTTATCGGAAAACAAGGAAATAAATGAAAGAAACTACTTTTTTTGCATTAGTTTTTTGACGACGCCCCCTATTTCGCCTGGTTTTGACAGCAGCTTCAACATAGGTTTCAATTCCCCGTTGGCTATCTTCAGGACGTCGGCCCCATTTATGTGTTCTGCGAGGACGTTGAATTCCTCATCCTCCAGTTTCTCAAACAAAAGACGTATCTTATATATTTTCCCCAGTTTATCCCCGAATTTCTTCCTGCAGATTTCCTCGTATTCCCTTAACCTCTCTTTGGTGGTGTCCCCTTCATCCAGTGCCTTGGAGGCTATTTCGGCTGCTATTTTACCGCCTAACATGGCGGTCTCAATCCCCCCTCCATGCAGGGGGTTTACGTGTTGGGCGGCGTCGCCTACCACCATGAACCCGTCTTTCACGTAGGCTTCAACCCCCGAGCTTACTGGGATGCCGCCCGCGTTCACCTCAATGGGGTGGGCGTCTTCGAATATTTCGGGGTGTTGGCTGATGAATTCATCAAGGTATTTTTTCGTTGTCTTATTGTCTCCTCTCTGGCTTGTTATGCCTATCCCCACGTTAGCCCTCCCCCCTCCTTTGGGGAAGATCCAGGCATAGCCTTTGGGTGCGATGTTTCTGCCTAGGTATAGGCTTATCACGTCCTGCCTGATTTTCACGCCGCACATTTCATACTGGAAGCCTGAGTGGTAGTCGCTTATCTTGTTTACCGTGTCAATGCCCGCCATCTTAGCGGTCATGCTGTCCACCCCGTCGGCTGCGATCACTATCTTTGATTCTATTTTGATGCGCTGGCCCATGTATTCGGCTTCTACACCCACAATCCTGTCGTCTTCTATTAACAGGTTGTCAACCAGGGTCTTCACCATGTATCTGGCGCCTGCGTCTATCGCGGATTTAGCCAGGAATTTCTCAAATATTTTCCTCTCGATAATGTAGCCGGCAGTTAAATCCCCTTGGTCGCTTAAATCCACCATCCTGCCGTTTGGGCTGTATAATTGGGAGCCGGTGATCTCGTTGGCAGCCCAGGCGGGGTGGAACTGTATTCCAAGCTCCTTAAAGCCTATCTTGCTCACTCCTTCAGCGCATCTTTTCGGGGTTCCAAGCTCCTGTCTCTTGTCTAAAACCAAGACGTTGACGCCCGATTCTGCGAGCACTTTGGCGGCGTAGCCTCCCGCAGGCCCTGAACCAACCACTACGACGTCTGCTTTAAGATTCATTTTTTTCCCTCCACTTTAAGCGCGCCCACCGGACAGAATGATACGCATAATCCGCATTCAACGCATTTTTTTTGGTCGCAGACCAAGAAATTATCGTGAAGGGTTAAGGCGTTGGCGGGGCAGACTCCGACACAGCCTCCGCATACGCAGCATATACTGGGGTTTATCCTCATTTTTTCCTACAAATAATGGTAGTATGGTTTTATATCTTCAATTAATCAACTGGTTTATGAACCACTCAGGCTCGAAGGGCTTTAAATCCTCATAGGATTGACCTAACCCCACGTATAATATGGGTTTGCCTGTTATGTGGGTGATGGATAAGGCTGCTCCCCCCCGTGAATCCGCGTCCATTTTGGTTAAGACCGCCGCGTCGAAGCCGACTAATTCATTGAAGGTTTCAGCTTGTTTTATGGCGTCGTTTCCGCATAGGGAGTCGCCTATGAATAAAGTCAAATCCGGTTTGTTGACTTTAACTATCTTGTTTAACTCGTCCATCAGGTTTTTGTTGGTCTGCATCCGGCCTGCGGTGTCGGCTAACACGACGTCTATGTTTTTGGCTTGGGCGTGTTCTACTGCGTCATAGATTACTGCGGCGGCGTCCGCACCCCGTTGATGGGATACTAGTTTCACATCGAGTTTGTCTGCGTGGGTTTTAAGTTGTTCTATTGCGCCCGCCCGGAAGGTGTCGCCTGCCGCGAAAACCACGTCCAGGTTTTCATCCATCAGCTTCCTGGCTAACTTAGCCATCGTCGTGGTTTTGCCTGTGCCGTTTACCCCCAGAAAAAGTATGAGATAAGGTTTCCCCCCTGCTTTTATGTTTTCAAGCAAATCTATTTCCTCTGTCTTAAGCGTCTGCGTTAAAACAGACTTCAACGTGTCTTGGATGGTTTCTTTAAGCCGGTTTTTCGGGATCTTTCTGTCTCTTAGGTTTTCTGCGATCTCTTGGGTCAGGTATTCGGCGGTTTCGCTTGACACGTCTGCTTGAAGAAGATTCAGGTTGAACTCCCATAGGGTGTCTTCCAGGTCTTTTTCGGATAAGACTATTGAATCCGAGGTAATCGACTTTATTTTCGTGGAAGCCGAAACCTTGATTTGGGTGTTATCGGCTACGTCCCCCACAAACGAGCTTAACTTCTCCCTCAGTAGGCCGAACATTTTATCTTTCGCCTTCGGGGTTTATCTGTTGCATCAGTTTTTCGGCTTGAGCGTTTAAGGCGTTTAACTGGGTGCTTAATTGCTGCATGGTTTGCTGCATCTTCTGTTGCTTCTCTGAAAGCTGTTTCTGCCGTGAGTTTAAGGCTGAAATAGCCTCAAGCCTTTTTTTCTCGATGGAGACGCCCGCCCCGACTCCGACGATTATCTCCTCTTTTTCTTTTAACTGGGCTTTCACGTAGGATCCCGCGCCCAAGGGGACGAGGACTTCTGCGCCTTCCTTTATCTTTTCAAGCTCCTCCAACGCTTTTATGGTAGCCTCTATCTCCTGTTGAGCCTGCTGCATCATCTGGTTTTGCTGGCCTAATCCTTCAAGCCTTCTTTTGCCTGACTCAAGTTGCAGAAGCATTCCTTGAAGCTGTTTCTGTTGATCATCCATTTTTACATGTAATCAGCGCCCTCGTCTGTGCCCACTATTACCCTGTCGGGCATCCTCAGGCTGAATACTCCGTTCTCCACCACACCCGGGATGTTGTTTAACTCGGTTTCAAGCTGCAGGGGGTCTGAATAATCCAGGCCCTTAACGTCGAATATAAGGTTGCCGTTGTCTGTTTGGTGTTTCTCTCTTAAACACACTTCCTTTGATATCTCGCATAACTCAAGTTCAACGTATCTGCTTGCATAGGGTATGACTTCCACCGCTAGGGGGAATTTCCCAAGTTTTTTGACGATCTTCGATTCATCCACGATGCATATGAATTCCTGCGACGCTGAAGCGATTATTTTCTCCCGCGTTAGGGCGCCGCCTCCCCCCTTTATGAGGTTGTAGGTGGGGTCCACCTCGTCTGCACCGTCTATGTATAAGGGGATCATGGGTCTTTGGGGGGATAGTAGGTCGTTTAATTTCTTCACATTCAACCCGGCGTTCTCCGCTCGTTTCATAGACTCCTCGCTTGCGGCGACAAAAACCGCGTTAGGCTTGTTTTTACCGAGGTAATCGATTAAGTGGTTTACGGTGGAGCCGCTGCCTAAGCCTACCGCCATACCTGGTTTGATTAATTGCGCTGCTTTTTCTGCTGCATTCTTTTTGGCCTTATCTTTCATCTTAACTTGGGAGGTAACAAATAACCCAAAGGGGTATAAAAACTATTTCTTCCCGCCGCCGCCCAGTATCTCGCATTCGGCTTCCATCAATAGGTCCTCATAGCATACGTGGGCTTGCGTAAACAGCCTTGGGGTGTCGGGGAAAAGCGACTTATATATGTCTTCCACCCGGTCTTTGTTTCGCATCTGACTGGGTTTAATGTATACTAGGTAGGATGAGGCGTCGGCAAGCGATAGGTCAGCGTCTATACTGTGTTTTGCCATGTTTTCGGGGCTGATTAAAGCCGCCTTATTATCTAGGGTGAACCAGGTTTGGGCTTCCACCGCGGTTTCAGCCCAGATTTTATCGTCTTTGATTCGATAATTCTTTTTTAGTTTACCTTTGTCTACTCCCCGGTTTTTCAATAGATTCCCCACATCAACCCACCCGGGTTCATAGTCTTTTGGGGGGTGTTTGACCCCTGCTTTCTCTATGGATGCGATCCCTGAAACCCAGACTTTGACTTTGTCGTCGAAGGCTACCGCCATTGCCCTTGAGAAAAGGGGTTTGGCCACGCTTTTACCCGCCCCCTCTCTTGGAACTGGCTTAGCCTGGAGTCGGCCTCCAGTGTATGTGCTGTATTTATATGGGTCTTGTTGTTTGGGGTTGGTGATTGCTGTGACGTATACGTCGTCTCTTTGGGTTTGAAGCGCCCAGGCTTCAAGCACTAACCCGTTTTTTTCGCAGGGCCCGGTCTTAGTCCCTATCCCTGTGGCTGCGGGGATTCCCCTCCTGAACCGCAGTCCGTTGAAGACGTCTCGTCTTATGCGGTTGAAGTCGGCGTAGTTTCTCCCTAAAATGTTTTGCAGGAAGTTGTGGAACCTCACAGTTGACTCGAGCTCGAAGCCCTCACCCTCAAAGATTTCACCTAGTTTTGTGTAGGCTTGCCTGGCTTGCCTCTCAACGTCTCTTGTTTCAGGCTGAGACGTAGCCTGGCCGACTGAGAGCTCCCGCACCCCCGCGTGTTCTATGACTTTTGCGTTTTCACTTGATTTGATGGAGCCTTCTTCGGGTTTTATTGCCTGGAATTTTATTGCTGTGTTCACGCCTTCGTCTGCCGGTGGCTGGCCTATGAAGCTTGTTGGGGAGTTGAATCCCAGTTCCCCCATTTTTTCCCTGCACGCCTTTTCACACAGCATGTGGTCTAGGTTGTTTGGGGTGTTTATGAAGACCTGCATCTTAGCGACCTCGTTGGAGGTGAGTCCCCTTTTTTTTAGGGTTCTTTGAGTCTCCTTAAGGCTTTCTGTGAATTGGGTTACGGCATCACCCCCCTGCTTAGGCACTGTGAATCCTGTATACTGCCTACCCGCCCACGTATCCTGAACCTTTAAAGCCACCGGCCGCTCGACCTCTCTTATATCCGGCAAACCCTCCAACCCCCTTGTTTGTGGTTTTTTTTCTGCATCCATTTAACTCTCCCTTAAATACTGTCCCTTTTTTTTATTTAACTAACGCCTAAATATTCAACCGCAAGATGACTGAAGACATAAATGAGATACGAAAAAAACGCCTTAAACAAATGCAAAAACAATACACAACACCCTCCATCAACTCCCCCGTTGAATTAGCCGACGACTCCTTCAAAGACTTCCTAAGCCAACACCCTAAGGTGGTTGTGGATTTCTGGGCTCCCTGGTGCGGCCCATGTAAGATGATTGCACCAACACTTGATGAACTGGCACAAGAATTAGCAGGCCAAGTCGCCTTCGGCAAGGTGAACGTCGACGAAAACCAAAACACCGCCGCCGAACACGGGATTATGAGCATACCCACCTTAATCC
>WJJK01000299.1 GCA_014729705.1 Candidatus Altarchaeales archaeon
CTCCTGCACGGACCCGGTCTTAAACATGTCTCGGACTATGCATTTTTCACATGGTTTTTCGTATCCATGTATGGCTTCAAAGCATTTTCTGTCCACATAGTTTTTTCTGGTGCCTTTAACGTGTCTTCGGAAGGCCTGGTTGTGGCTTATGATGTTGTAATCCTCTCCTATGACGACGATGGATTCGTCGATTCCGTCTAAGACTGTGCCTAAATGCTCTGAGAGGGATTTCAGCTTCTCTTTGGCTTCATGTTCGGCGGACACGTCTCTTGCGGTAACCTGGATTGCGCGTGTTTCCCCGTCAAAAATAAGCGGCGTACTGTATACCTCCACAATCTTCTCCCGCCCCGTTGAATCATAGGCAGTCAATAGGTAGGGTTTGGAGGGTTTCTTGTCTTTGATTTTTTCCCTTATTTTTTTTTGAGCTATTCGGTAGGATTCAGCTGTTAAAATATCTTTGATGTTGGCGTTCTTCAGCGTCTCCTCCGAAAGCTTAAGAAGTTTCTTGAGGATTTTGTTGGCGTAGAATAGTTTTCCCTCAAGATTTATCACTAAAATCGCGTCCGGATTGGTTTCAACTATCTGTTTGAAGTCGACACGCAGCTTATCAGTCTCTTTCATTTAATGCCTTATCCACCCTCTCCAGGAGTTGTTGGCTGTCAAAGGGTTTAGTCAAGTAGTCTGTCACCACATCCTGCAGGCCGAAGATTTCAACGCCCGGCCCCTTTTCCACAGTCAACATTATTATCTTGGTTTTTTTGATCATGTTTTTTTGTTTAAGTTTCCATATGGTCTTCCACCCATCCATCCCCGGCATCCTAACGTCCATTATGATCAAGTCGGAGGCTGCCTCACCTATTTTTTTTATGCACTCCGCCCCGCATGATGCGTCCTCGACTTCATAGCCTTTTTTCTCTAAAACCAGCCTCACTATGTGTCTTAAGTCTTTCTCGTCGTCTACAACCATTATCCTCTTCATCCCGTCTCCCCCCTCATAGGTCCTACCTTAGCTTTTAGTATGTTTTCCCCCTCCTGACTTAACTCGATTAACTTGCTTCTCCCGTCCTTGACCATCCTGATCAAACCCAAGGATTCCAGTTCATACAGTCTTTTCCTTGCCGTCGCTTTGGTGATCGTGAATTCCGTCATAACCGATTTAATGTTGGGGCTTCGTCTTTTCTTATTCTCCCCGCCCACAAAAAGAAGTATTTCGTATAAACTCTCCTTAAGCGTGATGTTGGAGTCTAACTCTATCTCCTCAAGTTCCTGGGTTAGTAGGGCTTGTTGCTGTCTTGTTAGTGTCGTGGTGTCTAAGGCTACCACTAAGATAGCGTCCGTGTTTGAGACAAGGTCTGAAATATCTTGTAGGAACGTCAATACTTGGTTGAAATTGTTTTGCGTGATTAGGTAGTCCAGCCTCTGAAGCAATATGAAGTTGCCCTGGTTTCTCAGGAAATCCTCTAAAATGGTTTTAAGGCGTTTAAGGTCCCGGGGTTTGATGGTTTTCTCGTCCGTCTCGGCGTTCGTCATCCAGAGTATGGGGGTTGTGTGCAGCTCGTATTTCGCCCTGATTTCGGTGGGGGATCCTCTTGTTATGCAAAGCCCGTGGAATTTATGTGTCACGTATTCTGTGAGCAGGGCTAGGCTTTCATCTGGGTTGTGTTCCCTTATGAGGTAGGCGCAGCCTTTCTTTAACCTGTATTTCAGGGGTTTGTGGTTTTCACCCTGTTCAAGGGTTGGTATGAGGTGTATGCCCCTTTCTTTCGCTTCGAAAAGAAGCAAAAGAAGTGTGGGCAAAAGGAATAGGTTGGCTGTGAAGTGCGTTAGAAGCGCTAATCCGCCTGCGATGTTTTTCCCGGTTATCCCCATCTGCGCAAACAATGCGTAGTTTCTCTGAACCGGATCCAGTAGGAGTAGTGCCGCGCCGAGGCGTGCGCCGCCGTAGGCTAGTGCTTTATGGTGTGCTACGTATTCTCTTGCTATTTTCCCAAGCGTGAGGAAAACAATTATCAGAAACACTATTGATAGGTTGTATGCTATTGTGTCGAAGAAGGTTGATATTGTTATGCCGTCTATGACGTATATTATGGTGGGGGAAGCTATTGCTAGGGTTAAAAGCACTTTTATGGTTACCCTGGTTTTACCTAATTTCAGGTTCTGAAATTTCAGCAGCTTAAGGCTTGCGTATCCTGCCAGCATAGTGCCTGCCATAAGAAACAGGTCCGCCGCCAGCGTGTGTGTTACGTCTATCTCCCCTAAAATCCAGTGCTCGTATGAGGTGAATGAGGGGGCTAGGATCGCCATAAGGGATGCGGTTAAGAATAAATTCCAGTACGTCTTGAATTTAGTGTAGTATTCTATTGCGTAAGCCAGCAGCGTCAATGCGATGATGGGGAGACTCCAGGATAATACTCCAAGTATTTTTATCGCTGAATATAGTGTTGTTACGGGTTCGAAATTACCCACTCTACCACCCCCATGGTAAACTAATAACTTTTAGGGAGCCATAGGTATAAAAAAGGATGGGGCCTGTGTTTCCCTTGTGGAAATCAGTTTCAACCCCTCCTACTCACTATATTTATATTAGTAGGGACCTAAATGATAGTAGGTGATTTTTTTTGGCTGAGAAGGATTATCACGAAATTAGAAAAAACTGTCCAGTATACAGCACCCTGAAAATCATGGGTAAACGCTGGAGCTTCGACATCATGGCTGAATTAATCTGCAACGGAGATAAAAGAAGATACAACGAACTTCTAAGAGCCCTAGTATTCGTAACACCCAAAGTATTATCCCAAAGGCTTAAGGAACTTGAATCAAACGGATTAATCCAACGCAAAGTCTATCCAGACGAAACACCAGTTAAAGTCGAATACCTACTCACCCAAAAAGGCAAGGAACTTAAAAAAACAATCTCGGAAATCATCGAATGGGGAAATAAATGGAGCGTGGAAACACCCCACGAAAACAACTGTGAACTATGTAAAAACTGGCGGAAAGAACACGGCATGCACTACAAAGGATACAGATAAACCTGTCAGATGAAAGCCGAATACATAAAGTAAATCGAGATCATGACCAAGATTGTTGCAAGTATTCTCCTTAAGTTTACTACGTATTCCTGGGTCAAGAATTTCCTGCCCCCCTCGTAGACGGTGGCTGATACGAACACATACCACCCTAAGTCGGCTATCCAGTGCCCAAAAACAACAAGTATCGCCCCTAAACCCCCTAATACTTGGAAGCCTTCAAGCACCAGCCGAAGCCCCGCTGTCGCCCACCACAGGGGGAAGCTGGGGTTTAATGCCGTGAAGACCACCCCCCCCAACACCGCCCCGTAACCTGGATTATTGTTAATCTTCATCTGCCCTGCTGAACGATACAAACCCCAGGCCATGTAGGCCATCGCTAACCCCCCTAAAAGACTTGCGTATTTTATGAAAACCATAGACTGCATCAAGCTTTGGGCTCC
>WJJK01000300.1 GCA_014729705.1 Candidatus Altarchaeales archaeon
CGTCACCACTAACAGGACACAGAAACGGATAGGCGGCAGGGGAGAGCGAAAAATACTTCGCTTTTCTTTCCACCGATTCGATTCTCGTCCGTCACCACTATCAGAAGGGCAATCAAGCCCATAACAACGGAGGAACGAATGAGCAGAGTAGAGATCAATGTTTGGGGCCGAAGAACTCACCTGTTGAACGAGGCCAGATTTGCTGTTCGCAAGGACGACGAATCACGGCTGGAAGCTGTCCTTCGATCTCTCGAGAGGACGAGCGGGCTCGTTGTTTGCGCTGGTCCAAGCAATGAGGGGATGGAAATTTCAAACGGAAGGCCAGTTTCGAAACACTATCACGCAATGTTCGGCAGACCCTGCCAACAAGGTGGCGGGTATGTGCCCGAAGTTGAGGCCTGGATTGCCATCAGGAGTAAGTGACAGCCGCTTTTAACGGGGGGTGAAATAAAAATCACTTTTCTTTCCACGGAATCGGTTCCCGTCCGTCACCGCCATTAGAGGGCAATGAAGCCCCACCCACAACGATGAAGGAAAACGAACGATGACAGACACAAACAAACTGTACACCGGCGATGTCAACTCTCTGGAACACGGCGGCGGCGTCGTTGTGGATCAAGGGTACGGGCCGATCTGGTTCTTCTGGGACTCAGAAGAGGAACGGGAGCAATACCCCGAAGGTCTCGTCACTGAGGACAAACCATACAGGGTATGGTCCTGTGCAGTCGAGGATAATATCCTGGACTGGTTCGACTGGGTTACTGCTGAAGAGTTGACCGACAACACCGGAAGGACAGTAGAAGAGATCAAGGAAGACTCAACAGGGGGTCTTATGGCTCGAGTCTCCCTGATGGAAACAATCTGCTCGATGCACGGAGCGGATAACCTGGACAGCTACCCGACCAACTACTCACAAGAGGATATGGAGGATCTGCTCGGGATCCCGCAGGGGTTCAAGATCCAGATCCTTCGGGAAACACAGTGGGTGGATGCCCCGGATACCGGGACTCAACCTTTCTACACAGAGGAACAAGTCGAGTGCATCCGGCAGATCCGCTTCCCGGAAGAGTTCAAGGAAGAACAAGAGGGCGGCTCGGTCACAACCAGAGTGGTACCGAACGGATGATCCGGGACGACCTTCGGGTCGTTTTTCCTGTTCGGAAGTGAACCTGGTCCGGTAGGGGGTCATACACAAAAGGGACACGGGGCGAAAATAGTTTGTTCGGAAGTGAACCTGGTCCGGTTAGGATCTACGCGGCGTCACGGATATAAAAATAAATCGATTTTGTTTCCACAGAATCCGCTCAGCTCCGTCACCTATATCAGAGGGGCAATGAAGCCCGCCCACAAGGAGAACGGACGATGGCCAGGAAGAAGAAATACGAAGCCCCGAAACAGCGCAACCCGTTTGGGTACGCGATGGCACAGCGTCGCAGCTCCGGTTGCGCCGGCGCGCACAAGTCCCGAAAGGACAAGCGCAAGGGCAATCGGGCGCAGCAGCGCAAGGCAGCTATCCGGGACCAGTACTAGGGGAGGGCAGTAGATATGTGTGGAGACAAAAGAGTCGAAACGCACCGCTTCACGACCGCTCCCGTAGCCTACGACTACGGTGGTACGCGGACAGTGGAATCCTTCATCCTGGAAGGACCAGAGGGGCGGGAAGAGCATTGGCGCAAGGTGGAGATCTTCGCCACCTTGTACCAGATCTTCTACCAGTGCAACCGGTACGGCAGTGGATTTTACCCGGTGCGTCTACCGGACGACGATCCCCGCAACGATCCCTGGTACCCGCACAACAGGAAGCCAGTTCGGAGGATTTAGAAATGGAGAAGATCGAGCAGCATATCAATCGCATGCGTACCGCGCTTCAGTACATCTCGCCGCAGGAGGCTATGAAAGTCCTTGTGGCGGAGGACGTGAAGCCGGAGATCGCTTACCTGGCCATCAAGGCCGCGCAGCTGGCCAACCGGGGCTAGCCGTGCCCGGAATTTCCGGGCAAAGTTTGTTCGGAAGCGAACCTGGTCCGGAAGGGATCTGAATAAAAAAACCCTCCCCGGACAAAAAAACTTGTTCGGAAGCGAACTAGAAACGGTTAGGTACAGACACGAGCCTCACGTATCAGGATTGGACAGAGGTTGTCCAAAATAAAAATATCACTTTCTTTCCACGGATCCGATTCCCGTCCGTCACCACTATCAGAGGGCAATTCAGCCCGTGCAAGGGAGGCTCGCGATGGAACGACTCATTCGAGAGGTTCAGGATTCCCAGTCCACGGACCTCGCAAAACAACTGCTGCGTCAGGCAATCCGGCGAGGTACCATCGGGCTCGCCTTCGACGTCGCACTCTGCTGCCTGCTGGCCGTTGCTGGGCGGAAGTTCATCAAGACTTTCGCGAAGCACGGGCGCTGGGCTCCCATGCTCTCTCCCCTGTGGAAAGGGCGCCGAGTGCTGTGCGTCGTCGGCACCTACGACTACCAGGGATCGATGGACGTCCTGTCCTTCGAACCCTCCTCCGGTCGTTTCTTCCTGCACGGGTGGTCGTGGGGCTCCTGCTCCATTTGCGACCCGTGGGAGTCGGCCTTTTACGAGACCGACTACTACGAAGACGACTCGGAGCCATTCACCGAAGACGACGCCAGGAAACAGGTAGAGGATAGCTCCACGAGCTATACCGCTTCCGAACTGGTGCGCTACGGCAGGATGGGGGACAGCCTCGAATGCCAGGCAATCCGGCACCTTTTCGATGGCGCTCCGCCACCGGAAGACGAAGAATTCGGCCGCTGCGTCAAATTCTACGTGAAGCCGGACAAGCTCGGCTTTCCGAAGCCGCCCAGCGCGGAGGAATACAGAATCCTCGTACACAACACGGAGAACGCTTGCGGCTTCTCCTTCGGGGATCTGTTGAACTGACCGCCCGGAGCCCCACGGCTCCCGACATTTTTTTGATCTTTTCGTGTTCGGAAGCGAACCAGCTCCGGTAAGGACCACCAAGGCGCCGGGACTGGTGGTGGGGGGTTCGGCGGGTGGGGGGTTCCCGGACAGATCCTAACCGGCTCCCGTTCACTTCCGAACACGAAAAGAAAATAAAAAACATCCCGTTCGGAAACGAACCAAGTCCGGTGAGGAAGGGCACCGGCACCGGATTGGACAGATCCTGTCCAGGAAGAAAGTTGCATTTTCTTTGTTCGGAAGCGAACTAAGTCCGGTAGGGATGGCACCGGCACCGGATTGGACAGATCCTGTCCAGGAAGAAAATTGCATTTTCTTTGTTCGGAAACGAACCGAGTACCACCATACAGAGGGTCGATTCCGGTCCCGGCAGGGGAGTTACCCGCCTGGTTTACTCCACTACAGGACCAGGCAACAGAACTACCCGTCCCTGTTAGCCTGCTCCGCGTCCTGGTAACTCAGGCTCCGGGAGAATTAGGGGAGCCGTTAACTACAGTTACCGGCGCCGCTAGAGCCGACAGTAAGGGTGTCTAGTAAACTATTGTATTTACAGTAGTTTACAGCAGCCTAGTAGAAAAGATCATTTTTTTTTCACGGATCCGATTCTGGTCCGTCACCACTAACAGGACACAGAAACGGATAGGCGGCAGGGGAGAGCGAAAAATACTTCGCTTTTCTTTCCACCGATTCGATTCTCGTCCGTCACCACTATCAGGACACACAACACGGCGAGTCACTCGCCACACTCCTCGGAGGGAGCTACCTATGACCGACAACCAGAACACCACAATCGAGACCACCGAGACCACTCCCGCTCCGCGCTTCGCGGATCTCGAGCTGGACGCCTCGCCCGTCGTCGACCCCGCGCCCGTCGCGGAGACGCCGGACGTGCGCCCCCCGCTGGAGATTGACGGCGTGCAGGGTGTCTACGACACCCCCGAGTCGGACGTCGGTCCCACGGGTCCCACGGTGCAGGCGCTCCGCGAAGCCGAGCTGGACTTCCCTGTCAAGCTCGTGCAGCCGGATCTCCCGGGATTCCCGGCGAGTCCGAACATCGCGGATCACCGCTTCTGCGCCAGGGCCGACAACGGGTACGTGTTCGGCGTCTCTGTCTCGCCCGGTTACGGGTTCGTCCAGCCTTCGGAGCTGGCCGCGACCTTCGATGCCGCCCTGCCGGAAGGCGTGGGCGATGTCAAGGTCGAGTCTTCTCTGATGGGTGAGCGGATCTGGTTCACCTGCGACTTGCCCATGAGCAAGATGCTGGAGATCCACCCCGATATCCAGGCAGTAGCGGACGCACTCCCCCAGTATGGCGAAAGCCACCTGGTGGACGGGCACACCTCGATCACGTTCCGGCTGCTGGGCCATCACGCCTACGGCGGCAAGGGGAGCCTCGATATCTCGCTGCTCATGGAAGCACTGGTGTGTTCGAACGGCATGCGCGTCCCCGTCATGGACGGGAATCGCAAGGTGTCGATTCGGCATACCTGCAACTTCGAGCAGCGGGTGTCCATGCTGCAGAAGGCCTTCAGCCTCGCAGGCGGCATGGTCGAGGCGCTCTCCGGCATGTTCGCGGACATGGCAGGGACGCGGATCACCGCCACGCAGTTCGATCAGTACTGCAAGGCGATGTTCCCGGGAGAGTCGACGCAGGCGAAGAACAAGCGAAAGGAGCTGGAGAAGGCCTACGTCTCCGCTCCCGGTGCCGCGCCCGGGACGGCGTGGGGCGCTTTGCAGGCAGGGACGTACTACGGTACCCACCTGACGCCGGTCCGCGTCGGTGGCCGCTCGCTCTCCCGCTTCACGCTGGACGATCCCGACTCGGTGACCCCGGCGCAGCTGGAAGGCTACCAGGGCCAGGCCAGGCTGGAAAGCATGGTCTACGGCCCGGCCGGAGGCTTCACGGAGCGCGCGTTCCAGTACGTCACCACAAACCTGCTCGGTGCCGCGTGAGCGGCTCCCCCGGCTCCGGCCGGAGCACTACAACTGAATAACCCGAGCGCTTTACTTTAGCCCCCTGGCCTCCTGCCGGGGGGCAATTTTTTTCGTTTCGGGGGCGTTTTATTTATTCGGAAGCGAACCAGGCCCGGTAAGAGAAGGCGCCAGGAAAGGTCCCCCCGCCGGATAAGCCTAACCAGACTGTGATCCTAACCGGCTCCGGTTCGCTTCCGAACACGAAAAGAAAATGAAAATAATCTGTTCGGAAACGAACCAAGCACCACCATGTAAGAGGCCTCGTTTATGCCTTCCCTGCTAGGGAATCGCCCTACTTGGCTACCCATGTTGCTAGCACCATTCTGGAGTCGGTTAGGGAATCCTGGGACCAAGAATAATTTTTTCCACCGATTCGACAAAACTTTTATTTTTTCCGGATCGCCTTTTCGAATAAACGGTTCCTATTATTCTCTAACAGCTCGATATTACAGTAGATAATCCAGGGCCCATATCTACTTATATTTTACAGTAGTTTTTCTTAATTTTCTTTCCACGGATCTGATTCTGGTCCGTCACCACTATCAGGACACGACCCCAACACAGGAGAAACAAGATGGACGAAGACAAAGTGAAGGTAGAGGCCTTCGGGCATCGGATCACATTTGCTCCGGGCCTCGGACCCTGCGGAATGGAGTGGTTCGTAGAGGGGGGCACCCTTGGAACCGAGGCCCTTCTGGGGGGAGGTTTCCTGATTCTCAGTACAGGAATCGAAGTATTCCTGTCGGAGGCCCGAAGAGATCGCAATGAGAAAAGGGGGTGGGAATGAGCTTCCAACTACTTGCCCATATGCCCCGAAAAGAAGCCCTTTACCCGGGTGATTATCTCATCACGGGAACCAACGGATCAGGGTGGTCCTTGATCTACAAGCATCCCATGTGGGGGGATCAATACATAGCCGAGTGCAAAACCAAACGGGAAGCAGAAGAGGAAGCCCTGAAACACGCATTACGGGACATGAACTAATGAAACAGGATCTACTCGAAGAGGCTTGGGAATTCCTCCGAAAGGCTCAGGAAGAAGACCCCGACGCCGAGCCGGAAGAACTCCGGGAACGGCTCGAATATCACATGGATCTGTGTCAGTGCAGCGACCCTTGCTGCCCTTGTACAGGAATCAAGAGAGGCCAACCATGAACTGCGAAGTTATCGGAACCCTCAATCGTGACCTCGACGACAAAGACATCGGAGACTTCGGGTGTGGTCCCGTCTACATCACCCGGGAATTCGGCAATGCCGCAATTCGGTCGGAGGAACCAGTTCCTCCGATCCCCGAAGTGCTCGGGTTGGACGACCACGACACTTACAGAATCACTTACATGTTTGGGCATCTCGGGTGTTTCTGGCAGGGTATGACCGACGTCCTGATTCACAGAGGGACACCGCTCTGGGAGAGTCTCTCGGAACTCATCGGAGGCGGAGATATTTCCGATATCGGTATCTTCAACGTCTCCGAAGACGGCACCCGCTTCAACATCTGTTGGAAAAAGAGCCTGTGAGGGGTCGGCCCTTGTGGCCGTTTTATTTATTCGGAAGTGAACCGGACGCGGTCAAGATCACAGCCTCTGTTGGAACAAAAGGGTTCCCTAAAGATGCGGGCAAAAGAAAAACGACTCAAAGTCATTTTTCTTTCCACAGAACCGGCTCAGCTCCGTCACCACTATTAGGAGACGAGAAGACCACAACAACGGAGGCCAAACACAATGAACGGAATCATCAACGCAACGACTCTGACCGCCCTCGCCAAGACCCTGGACAAGCAGGCCAAAGAGGCCCGCGATTCCCTGGAACCGGGCGAGTACCCGATCTCGGGACAGGTAACCCTGAACGTAGATGGTGTGGTCAAGGTCTTCGAGAATCACAAGTACCGTCCCACCACGAGCATCCCGCTCAAGACGGCGCTTGCCCTGTTCTTCCGGTATACCGGGATGACCGGCCAGAATGCTATGAATGCCCTCGTCCGGGCCATGAAGGAAGCCCTCGAAATTGAGGCTCTTCCTAATAAGGAAAAGAAGACGGCCAAGGAAGCGATTCGAGAGTTGGCAGATCTCGATAAAGCAGAGGCCACCGTCCGAGCCGGTCTGACGCAGCTTCCGCTGCAAGACAGGCGAGGCAAAGTAATGGTCAAGGCAATCGTCGAACCGGTCGACGGTGAAGCAAATTAATTCGAAATAGTTTCCACAGAACCGGCTCAGCTCCGTCACCACTATCAGAACACAACAAACAGGAAGGGGCAAATGGAAGTCACCATTGAAGGCGTTACTTGGAAAGTCGATATGGAGAATCAGACGGTCACGGCCTATATTCGTGACGTCTCCGTTCGAATTAGCAAAACCCGTTACAGCCTCTCCCCTGACAAGCCTTTCGAGGTTTGGTTGAATGGGGTACCGGCTAGCTCTCTCCTCATCTGCCAGTTCTACGCCACGGCGAACGAGGCCGCTCACGACCTTTCTTCCAGACCCCTTGGGGAGCTGGAGGACTTAGCGGAATGGGCAGAAGAGGACAACGAGAGGGCAGAGGCGGCGGCAGAACTTCCCCGTTTCATTTAAGGAGGACCCCTTATGTCTGAGTTGCAACAATACTTCGATAATTTCCGAACTTGGTCTCACCCGGACCCCGAAAAATGCAAATGCAGAGGCGGCGGCTATGCCCTGTCCGAAGTCGATACATGGCACCCCTGCCCGGAGCACTACGTCCCTGGACAGCCGCACCCCGAAGACTGGGATCGGGATCCCGATTGGGACCAGGAAGCGGAGCGGGCGAAATACGAGGCACAGGTAAAAGAGGACAGCAAATGTCCCCATGACCCGACCTTCATCTGCAATGACAAGCCCTGCGAGGTTTGTACAAAGCACCCGCTCAATTCGGGTAAGGGAAATTGGATAGAAAAGGAGTCGGCCCTCGAATTCTGTAATGGGCCGGAGGACGAGGGGGAGATTCCCTTTTAAACAGAGGAGGTAATTATGGCTTCGATACGAGAAGATTCGATCAACGTCGGTGGTTACTCATTCGTGTTCAAGCGAATCGAGCGCGACGAGGGGGAAGGTAAACGAACCTATTATTGGGATATGGGCACGCTGGAAATTTCCGAGTACGGGAAAAAGGAAATGCTAGCGGAGATCAAGATCAATTCCGAAGACCTAGAGAATCTGCACGAGCTGTTCGACCCGGAAGAATAGTTCCTCCCCTTTATCCGGGCCCTTCATTTTTATTTCGCTTTCCCTGTTCGGAAACGAACCAGTCCCGGTTAGGATCTCCCATAGGTGCCGGGCTCAAAGATAACCCGTTCGGAAACGAACAAGCCTCCTCCGAGATAAACCGTATCCCTTATCGGGCGCATATTTTTTTATTTTTTTTCCACAGAATCTGTTCAGCTCCGTCACCACTATTAGGACACGGGAACAACAGAGCAGACGCCGAGACGGCGGAAAGAAAAACAAAATTCTTTCCACAGAATCGGCTCAGCTCCGTCACCACTGTTAGAGGCAATCAAGCCGACCACAACGGAGGGAAACGGAATGAATATCAACAACTTGATCGAAAAGCTCCTCGCCCGGCTCGCACGTATTCGCACCCTCAAATACGCCACCAACGCACTCCGCAAGGTGCTGCAGGCGGAAGGTATCGAATACGTGCCTTTCGGTGTGGGGAACAAGAAGACCAAGCTTCCCGGCTTCTACCGGAAGGTCGGGAACACTTGTCCCCCCGATTGCCCGTACCTGGGCAAAGGCTGCTACTCCGAAGGTGGCCCCGCCTGCCTGCAACAGGTTCGCGCAGTAGACGATCCGGATGCCACAGTGGCAAGCTTCATCGTCTGCACCATTCTCGCAAACAAGTATTGCGGAGACTGGCCGTCTCGGATGTTCGTCTCCGGTGACGTTTGCCGATTCGGCAAGGTGGATCGGGAGCTGGTCAACAAACTGAAGGTTGCCGCAGTAGCTTTGCGGAAGCACCTTGGCATGGATGTCGTCGGCTACGGATACACGCACACTCACGATCCCGCTCTGCTCGCGGAGCTGGAAGAAGTGGGAATCGTTATCCTGCAATCCGACGAGATCGGCGCGGGCTGCGCCATCGTCCACCCCCACGGGGATATCGGCAGCCTGCCCAAAGCCGACGGCTTCCGGTACATCAAGTGCCCGTCGCAGACCACGGATCACGTCAAATGCGCCAACTGCCCGATCTGCAAAGATGCGAGGCGGAAAGGCTCCTGTGTGGTCTTCGACCCGCACGGCCCCGGGAAGAAAAACCTGGAGCTGCAGTATACCTAGCCCTTTCGGTATCCAGACCGGTTGCCGGGTTTGATCCCCGGCCTGGGCATTAAATCAATCACACAACAGGGAGGGATAAACAGTATGCAATATCGCGTGATCTGGGAGATCAAAATCAACGCGAACACCCCAGAGGAAGCAGCCTGGGAGGCTCTCCGAATTCACCGGGATCCGGATTCCGAATCCCTGTTTTTCACCGTGGAAAAAATGTCTACGGGGGAAAAATTCGACGTTGACTTGCTGGGAGGAGAATAAACCATGACGGCAACGATTCAGCGGGACGCTGGCGGCGTCCATATCGTGTGGTACGAAGACGACGACAACGATAGCGGGTATGGGGAAGACGCCCGCATGGCCCTGTGGTACGCCGGCCGGGTGGACTACGAGACCGCTGTCAAAGTCTGCGAGGAACGAATCAAACAGGGGCCACCACCGGACAACCAGTTTGTCAACCTGTAAGGAGTAAACAGTATGCCATACGAAGAAAGACGAACCGGCCGCACCGAGATCGGTTATTGCTTCAACTGCCTCCGAATCAACGGGTTGCGTGAAGTTGTAACTTTCTACCGGGGAGAAGATACCGGGAGCGTCGGTTGGGAGTGCCCCTCCTGTGGTGGTGTCTCTTCGAAGCCTCACAAGACGTGCCCCAAGTTTGGCGCGTCCTGTCGGGTGCATGAACCGATCGAACCGGCGAAGGAAGCCGGTACCGGCTACACCTGCATCCTGTAAGGAGGGAACAAACCATGCGCGTAGAATTCCTGCGAGCCTTCGACGACAACACCTGGGACACAGTAACGGTCACAGTACCGGATTCCTGTAAAACCGGCGAAGAGATCGTCGCCTGGGGGTACGAACAAGACCAATCCGTTATCCCGACCGGCCTGGTTCTCCTCGCCGTCTACAACATTCGACCGGAGTAAACAGGATGAGCGGCTCCGGATCACCGAGTAGGGAGTAACCAGTATGCCGAACCAAGCTTTCATCATTCCGACTAAGTTCGAAAATATCCGCAACGGAAAAGTCAATTACGGGTTCCGCGTATTCGACGACTACGCGGAAGGGATTGTCTGGCTCCCTTACGACATGGAGAAGATCCCCGAAGACGATCTGGAGTGCCTGCAACTGGTGATGAACTCGGAGGACGAGATCCCTATCTCGATCCTCGATCATGTTCTCGAATACGAGACTCCGGCAATAATCGGGGATGTTACGTATTCCTGGGACCAGATCAAGCACCTGTTCGAAGACTGATTTTTTTTTCATTTTTCTTTCCACCGATCCGATTCCCGTCCGTCACCACTATCAGAGAGACACAACATAACAGGGAGGCAGCATGATTCAGGAAGGACAAAACATCACGATCGAGATGGACGAAGACTACATGCTCGAGATCGATGTCACGGTCGAGCACCTTGGCAGTGGTCCAACCTGGAGCGAGTGGGACGGTGGGCACCCGGGCGACCCCATCGAATACAAAATCACAGAGATTCGGCTCCAGCTCGAAGAGGACGACGAAGAGCCGGATCCCGGCCCTCTCACAAAAGAGCAGGCCTGCAAGTACCTGGAGTACACAGTAGAGGAATTCGATGACCGCCTGTACAGGGAGGTCGAGGACGCAATCTGTCACTCCGCCATCCCAGAACACGACTACGTGTACACTCCCGGCGGGTACCGGATATGAGCAAACCGAAACGGATGCTCGCCTCCACCGTCAAAAAAAGATTGGAGGAGGCGGAAGAAAATTACCTGGACGCGATACAGGGAGTGGCCGACGAATTGCGGAAACGCATGGTTATCCCTTTCTGTAACAAGCACAACCTGAAGTTCACAAGCGGTATGGGTACTTTCTCCTTCGAAGATGATCAAGGCCGTTTGGTGGATCCGTCCCCGGAAGAGCTTTGGGATAACGAGAAAGGTTACCATCGGCACACAGGGAGATATTTTCTCAAGACCGAATACGGGGGGCCGAAAATTCCTGGAAGCTCCGGGATTTGCAAGGCTCTCAACATCGGCCTGAACCTCCACCCCACGGGCCTCGGTGCCTGGATCGACGACTACACACCCCCAGGATTCCCACAGGAGTAAACCAACCATGAAAATCCAGCAGTTCGACAGTATCGATGAAATGTTCGCAGAGCTTTCCGGTCAGCGGCAGGCTGCCCGGGAGAGCGCCGAAAATAACAGGAGTTTCCTGGAGAATTTCCGGGACCCCGGCTCCTGCTTCCTGCGGATCCACCCTTACGGCTTCATCATCTACGCACAGGTGGAAGGCAGCGACTACGAAGAGGATCAAGCCGTCCTCGAAGCCTCCTTCAACGACGGCTATATCTTCTGCGAGGCTTTCTCCGAAGCCTGCCCCGGCGGTGAGCTGGGATCCATCCATGTCAGTACCATCAATGCCGCCATCTCCCGGGAGGGCTTCGAGTGGGCCAGGGAGAACGGTTGGCCGACCACAATCACACAGGAGCTTCAGGGCTTCATCACCGCCCTGAACCCGGATCAGGGGTTCCACTGATGAACATGGAAGAGTTATGGAACCTGATGATGGACCGTAACCATTTCACTAACCCGGAGCCCGATATCCGGGCCTACGCCACATTAGCGGAACCCGTAACCCTCCGGCGCTGGGGGGGTCACGGGAAAGAAGACCTTGTGGAGACTTTGCCCGCAGGAACCCGTATCAATGTCGTTATGGCCTCCCGTTTCGGAGACGTGGGGATCTCGGATAACCTATCCGCCGAAAATGGATACGGGGCACGGATTCAGTGTACCGACCTGTTGAACGACGACGACTCCATCTGGGTACCTGCACAAGAGGGGCTCCTTATCGATATCGAGATTCGGGAGCTGAAATAAAAGGAGGGCTGATCTATGCCTATCTATCTGATCAGTTTCTGGGAGGACAGAGAAGCAAACGAGCTGAGGAATGACGAAGGGGAGTTCCCCAAAAACATTCACGAAGCCGTCAAAGTCGCAACCACCCGGTGGCCCGATCGGTCGATGGAGGTCTGGAGTCCTGGCCGTATCGATTATTTCACGAGGAGCCTCGAAGCTCCGCCGGGCTGAAAAATATATTTTCTTTCCACGGATTCGATTCCCGTCCGTCACCACTATCAGAGGGACACAACAACAAGGAGGCAGCATGAACGCGAAGAGCGCACTCTACCAAGCGGCAGAGAATCTGAGGGACGCGGCGGAAAAATGGGAAGACGCCTTGAACGAGGTGGCCGAAGCCATTCACGGCCTCACCGACGACGTGGACGAAGACCTGCTCCCGACACAGCTCCAGAACATGATCGCGGACGTCCGACGTCTGGATCCGGACATGGCACCGCCACAGGACTTGACCAATCTGGCCGATGACCTGATGGACGCCACCAGCGAGTAAGGAGGACACAGTAATGCCCCTGGTCACATGCTCCGGTTGCGGTAACACAGACGAACAAGACTTCGCTTATGTGGAGTCCTGGGAAGGACTCTGCATCACCTACAACATCGATCCCCTGGGAGACGGTACCTTCGGACTCGAGGAGATCGGGGTCCAGGCAGACGAGGGAGAATTCAGCTATATCTCCTGCGCCTGTTGTGGAACCAGACAGAATCCCCCCGAGGATTGGGAAGACAACGAAGACTACCGAATCGACCACCGATTCCTGGACTGAGGAGGACACAGTAATGCCTATCGATTATCTCCTGTACACCGACGAGGTAGAAGCAAAGGACATCCGCAAGCTCGTCGTCGAGGCTTTCGTGGTCAACGAAAACATGGAACTCGCCAAGCATCTCATCAATGCCTGGTGCGTGGCCCGGCAGGCGGAGTCCGACAAAAACATCCCTGGCTTTACCGGCATCGGCTACGATGACCAGAACGCCCCGACTGGCCGGAGGGGTGCTTCCTGCCCAAGTGGTTCATCAAACAGGTGGCAGTGATCGAAGCCCAGCGCCACAAGGCCAGCTGCCGGGAGTATGCTCGGACCCACAAGGAGATGGACAAGGACGAGGGAGTATGACCGCCGACCAGTTCAAATCCAAGTGGGGCTTCGTGTCCGGTCACTACACCGAGCAGGCAGAGGCGGGCTGAGAAAAATATATTTTCTTTCCACCGAATCGGTTCTGGTCCGTCACCACTATCAGAGGACACAACAAGGAGGACGGCATGAAACGCAAAGAAATCGATTTGGTGGACGGGCTGCTCAACAAATCCGAGCTGGCACAAGTTCGGCTCTCTGTGGTGGCGCAACGGCTAGGAACCCCGCTTGGTGTAGGGCTCATCAAAGCTCTCGAGAAAGCCGGATATCAAGTATACACGCAGGGGAATGCAACGTATGTCTCCCCTCCCATCCTGTAAGGAGGTCACGGTATGGAAGACCGCAAAACCTACACTTTCGAGGTGGAGACCAAAGTCGTCCATCGGATCTCCATTCAGGTAGTCGGGGCCTCTTCGGAGGAAGAAGCCCAAAAACGGGCAATCCTCGCAGCCCAGAACCAAGCCCCTCCCCGAGAGAAAGGCGACCCGCTTCCTCACGTCTACTTCGGAGGGAGGAAAATCGTACACTCCACCGACGAACCCGTGGTGGTCTCCGTGGAGGCCGAGCCCTACAAGCCTTGCTCCTGCCAGCACTGCAACAAAGAGGAGAGCCTCTGATGACAGAATACCGAATCGTTTGGGAGATCAATATCGAAGCCGACAATCCTCGTGAAGCCGCCGAGGAAGCCCTTCGGATCCAAAGGGATCCCGAATCCTGCGCCACCGTCTTCGAAGTCAGAGAAGAAGGGACAGAGGAAGACGGAGTCCACATCGACCTGGGCTGGGGGGGCTAACAGGGGCGGCTATTTCCTCTGGAGGTGAGCATGTCCTGGTGGAAACGAAGAAGAGAAATACTCAAAGCCAGAGAAAGAGCCGGCCACAAGATCCCCACGTCGGGTACTCTAGACGAGATGTCCTATTGCACCGCTTGTGGAGCAGGGTTCGATAGTGAAGAACCGTGCCCGGGAGAACCGCCGATGAAATGGTACATTTACATCAAGAGCCAATACGGTCAGTCCTATGACTTGAAGGTCGAGAAAGTTCGTATCTGTACCGTTTACTCCCCAGAAGAACGGGACGAGCTAATTCGGCTCTGGTCTCAGAAATTCGGGGAGAAAGCCCGGGCAGAGGAAGTGACGTGAAGAAGCCCAAGCAATGTAAAGAATGTCCGTACTTCCATTCGGCCGGGAGAAATAACCCGACCAAGCAACAAAAGAAGTTCAACGCCCATGGAGGACACAAGGGCGGTCAACCTTTTTCTGAAGAGTGCCCGAGAAAAGGAACTCGCTTATATAGCGAGCCTCCCCCGGGTCTGATTTTTTTTGTTTTTTCCTGTTCGGAACCGAACCAAGGCCGGTTAGGATCACAAAAGGGAGCCGGGCCAGAAATAATTTGTTCGGAAGCGAACTAAGTACGGTAGTGCTCTGGGGCAAATAAATCGCCCGCCCGACTTCAAATCAGACCCGCAACCAGACAAGACCTATCTAGTCGAGTCGTATGTAGGCTTCTAAGAAATCTGCCGGAAACTTATTTTTCTGGCCGACTCTGCGATTTATTTTTAATCCGGCTCGTTATCTTCTAAGGATTTTCGCAGGTTCCCCACAGTAAATAAATCCGGGCCGGATAATAATTGGTTTTACAGTAGTTTTTTCCCTGAAAATAAAGCCGATATTTTCCACTGCGCCGGGTATGGATATTTCGGGGCGGATATTTTTTATTTTTCACTTTTTTTCCACAGAGTCTGTTCAGCTCCGTCACCACGAACAGGACGGGTAATCAGGCCCACAAAACAAACGACCACAACGATGGTCACCCCAACCAGAGGAGAAATGTAAATGGAAAGCATCAAGAACGTGTTCATCGCAGTCGACAGGAATGGCGTCTATCTCGGCACCTTCGAGACTCAGGAGCTGGCCCGCCTATACGGCAAGGACTTCGCCAACGGCGAGGTCTCGGTCATCAGCCCCGTGCGCAACTACCCCGATCAGGATCAGGTCCTGCTCGGAACCTTCCAGGTGGTGGAGCCCACGGTGCAGGAGACTCCCGAGCCCACGCCGGAACCCGAGCCGGTCGAGACCACTTCCAGCCTGCCCCCGATTCGAATCATCGAGGTTCCCCTGGAGGAGATCAACGGTGAGACCCCCCAGGAGCCGGTCGAGGAGCCCGCAACGGAGACCGCACCCGAGCCCGAGGCACCGAAGCCCCGGACGAAGCGGACCCGTCTCTCCCCGGAGCGGATTCAGGAGTGCTGCGAGCTGGTCGTCGGAATGATGGAAGCCGGCAACCCCTACAAGCGGAAGCAGTTCCTCGATCTGGGTATCAAGCCCAACGAGTGGACCAAGACCATTCGAATCCTCCTGGACCAGGGCAAGCTCCGACAGGAGGGGCTCAAGAGGGGAGCCTGTTATTTCCTGGTCGAGGGAGAGTCCGGTTCGAATGGGTCGGAAGGAGAGGCCACCGAGGGGGCCGGTGAAGGAAACGAGACCTTCCCCGCCGAACCTTCGATGGCCCAGATCGCGGCCGAGACCGTGCTCGAAGAGCCCGAAGCGACCGTCGAGGATTAAATCCTCCGGGGAAGGTTCCGGCCTTCCCCCCTCTTTTTATTTGGGCCAAATAAATCGTATCTGATAGGGCCCTGAAAAACCGAAAAAGATTCCACAGAATCTGTTCAGCTCCGTCACCTATATTAGAGAGATAAACCCCAACAAGGAGGCCGCAATGAGTGACAGCATCAGTGACAATCTCGATTATCATCAGGAACTCATGAACGCCGCCTATGCCCGGTGGCGTGAGAGAAGAGGCAGCTACGAAGAATTCATCGGAAGCCTGAACGGCTCCAAAGAGGTCGCCGTCCTCGTGGGGAACTTGAATTACCAGGTCGGCAACGGCGGCTTCGAGCAGTGGCACTTCAACGAATACAGTGACTGCTCCGAGGACCTGATCCGAGTCCTGGAGACCATGAAGGAAGAATGTCCCCTGGCAAAGAAAGCCCTGTCCCTCGTCAGGGAAGCCCTCGAGATTATCGAGGAAGAAAAGGAAGTCTGCGAATCCGACTACTACTACTACGAGGATGACGAGAACGACGCCTGGGATCTGGCCGAGCAGGAGCGCCAGAGTATCCTGGGAGGCTTGGATTCCCTGGGCCGCCAGTACTACGACTTCGACGACGCTTTCATGGTCCAGGTGGAACTCTACCTGCGAAGGATGGACGGGTTAGAGATCCCCCAGTCGACCCTCGACGAGAACAAGGAGATTCTGGAAATGGGGAAAGAAATTCCTGAGCAGGAACCGGGGCCCAAAAAGCCGAAGGTCAAGCTGACCGGAACGAACGGCAATGCCTTTGCTATCATGGCAAAGGTTTCCCGAGCCCTCAGACAGGTGGGGTGCTCCCACGACTACATTGAAGACTACCGAAAGGAGGCCATGAGCGGGAGTTACGATAACCTGCTCGCAGTCTCCTGCAGGTATGCTGACGTGAGGTAAGGAGAACTGGGATGGATGCCGACAAAAGAAAAAGAATCATAGAAAAACTGAGGAGGTTGGCAGACCCATCCCGAAACCCTGACCAGGAGGAGGTCCTAGCGGCTAACACAAAGCTAGAAGAACTCCTCCGGGAGGAGGAAAGAGAAGTTGTAACTGCGATCCATCTCCGACAAAAAAAAGAACCGATGGAGTTACAAACTCTCTTTACTTGGGAACAAAAGCCCCTGCTCTGGGAAAGAGAACTCTTTGGGTTTGTTTGTCGCATTAACTGGACAAAGGGACTCTATACCTTCCGAAACAACCTCTTTCACTTATTTCGAATCGGTGGAAGACCTGCCCAGATAAGAAAAGCAGAACTGCAATTCCTGTGGGCCCATGGGAGGGTGAAGGATGTCTCCAAAAGACTTCCGACAGAGACACAACCCAAATATCGAGAAAGCTATGAACTAGGGGCAGCCGCAGAACTCGTAAAAGCCATGAAAGAGGCTATACCGGAACTAGGTAACTCTAAAGAAGCCGGGAAGTGGTTAAAAGAACAAGTGGCTTTCATGGAGGAACCTGAAAAAATAACCGCTCTAGATCCGTACTGGAGGGAAGGACGCAAATCCCTCAAAAGATCCTTTTACCCTGATGAGTAATCCGGTACGCTGAGCGTTTTGGAGGTTCACATGAAAGAAAAAAACATCCAACAGAAAGTCGCTAGCAAAATGCGTAATGCCGCTGACCGCCTCATGTTCGGTGGACGAAGGAAGGCCAGCCTATTTCGTTTGTTCTCAGTCACCCCGGTAGCCGTTCCCCTTATCCTATGGGCCGCTGTGATCGAACAGATACCCAGTCGAGACTGATTTTTTTTTCACAAAGTTTCCACAGAATCTGTTCAGCTCCGTCACCACTATCAGGACACGGGAGCAGCACTCACCCAACGGTGCGCCCCCCAATATCACAGGAGACTCAAATGGAGACGACACAGGAACTCATCGACTCTCTCGATCCCATTGCCATGCGGAACAAGCTCCTCGCCAGGATTCCCGAGGAAGATCGGGGCCGTATCGTCAAAGAGGTCGCACGGGAACTCGGATACCGTTTCGAGGAAGATAAGATGCCGATGCAAGAGTTCTGGGCAATCGTTGATGAGATCGATTGGGGAAATAAGGGAGACACACTTGACATCCACAAAATCAAACTCTCTTTGATGAGACGGTACTCGGAGAGAGAGCTTGACCAGGCTCGAGAACGCCTTGATGAGATGATCTACCTCCTTTCCCGAGCTATCAAGGAATGGGAAAGGGAAACCGGAGACGAGATCGAGGTCTACGGGGACTCTTGGGATGACCTTCTGGTTCACATTGTTGGATGTGGGAAAGAAGAGTACGAGGCTACAGTAGCGGATCCCAGTAAGGTCCTCGCCCGATACAACTCCAGGGACTATCAGGAGAGTTTCTCCTATTGTTTCCCATGGCAATGCGATTACCAAAAACTGGACCTCGAGTATTACAAGACTTGGGCAAGAAAGGTCCATGACGAATGGGAGGAAAGAACCTTCGATACGGTAACGGAGACCGGCCCCAGGGGTGAGACCCCCAAGGAAGCCGTCCTTGCGTGGCTCCGACTAGTCACCCTCTCCCCCAGTGTCAAGCACCTGAAGAAGGCAGTGGAGGCGTATGAGAAACACGATTTTCTTCGGATGATCCGCTCCCTGGATATCAAAAAGGAGCATCGGGAGTTCGGTCGCAGTACCATCAATGAATGGGCTGTCCGCAATCTCGTCGACGATGCTCAGAAATACCTTATCCCCGCTTGGGAGGAAGGCGGTCTCCGGGGCGAGGCAGGAGCCTGAGCGGCTGAGCCTTCCGCTCCTTAACAGGAGTCCATTGTAGGCCGCTCGTTGGGGGGCTCTCTGGCTGCTGGCGAGCCTTTTAAATCCCTGCCACAGCAGAATAACCGGGGTCGGCTGAGATAGTGCCGGCCCCGGTTTTTTACTCAGAAGGAGAAATTCAATGTTCCAAATCGTACACGCAAATGATCTTCGCAACAACGGCATGGCCGTTGGCGATAACATCCCAGATACCGGGCTTCTCAATAAATGGCTTCGGTGGATTGACCCGAAGCTACGAGAGCTTCCCCAGAAATATATGATCGAGATTCGTTACCACGATCTCCCAGAACATGACACTTTCGAGATCAGCCTCTCAAAAAAAGCCGCAACCCGGCGACGGCTGACAAGCGTTCTCAAAAGGAACAGCTTTCAGGTCCAACCTTTCAATGCTCCAGGAATGGGGCAGATCGGAATCTACGTCACCCTATAAATTACCCCCCCTTCTCTTTGGAGACACATAACATGAAAAACAGAACCCTTATCAAGACCGATCGAATTCACAAAATGGCCAAGCTCCATGCGGGCCTCACCGTCGACATGGACCAGATCCACGATCTTTCCTGCATGTGTCGCACCCTCGACCCCGGTCTCCTTCACCGAACAGACGAAGCCTGTAAGATTCTCGAGGATACCGGAGTCTATGACCTGGAGGTCGAGGCCAAGGACTCCCATGATGTCGCTCTCACAGGGGGCCTCGAAAAGACTGCGGTCATGTTCCGTATCGACATGCATGACCACACCGATATCAGCCTGTTCATGTCGGATGCTTCCGGTGACCCCGAAGACGTCCAGCCCGGTGATCAGACCCTGATGCTTGCCAATTGCCTGAAGAAAATTCGGGATGCGGCCAATGATCTCCTCGCTCAGATCACCAAGGGAGGTGAGTAAAAACGGGGCCGGATTTTCCGGCAAATCTCTGTTCGGAAGCGAACCTGACAGGGTAAGGATCTTTATAAAACGGGGGCTCCGAAAAATATCTATTCGGAAGTGAACCTGATGCGGCCCCACATATGTGGAATAACCCCCCCTTTCTATTTGATGCACTTTTTTTATTTTTCTTTCCACAGAATCTGTTCAGCTCCGTCACCTATAACAGAGACAGAACACAACACCCAACGAAAGGAGGCTGCAATGCCACGGTTTGAACTATCTATTGATGCAGCGTATCTCGAAGGTTCCTGGGGCGCTTTCCAGGGCATGCGCGAGTTGGTGCAGAACGCGCGGGACGCCGAGGTGGAGTTCAACGCTCCAATGGAGATCACCCACTATTTCAATGAAAAGACCGGTAACGGCCAGCTCCGAATCAACAACGATGGAGCACAGCTCTCCCGCTCCGCCATGCTGATGGGCAACACCAGTAAGGCAGACCGCGACGATCTGATCGGGAAATGGGGAGAAGGTCTCAAGGTCGGTATCCTCGCCCTCCTGCGGGACGGCTACGAGGTGAAGATCCGCACCGGCTCCGAGGTATGGATTCCCAGTATCGGCCGCAGTGAAAAATTCGACGCAGAGGTTTTGATCTTCGACGTTATGACCGGTCGAAAGAACCAGGACCGCGTGCGGGTCGAAGTTTCCCCCTTCAGTAAAGGAGACTGGAAAGCGTGGAGGAAGAAGTTTCTCTTTCTCGACGAGGAAGAGAAAGACACCCGGATCCCTACCTACTACGGCACCCTGTTGCTGGAGCCGGAACACAAGGGTTGGATCTTCGTCAAGGGAATCGCCACCGAGCACGTACCGGAATTCGGTTATGGGTACGATCTCAAGTTTGCGGATCTCGACCGAGACCGCAAGATGGTCAACCGGTGGCAGCTGAAGTACTACACGACTCAGTTGTGGCAAAGCGCAATGGCGAAGCGCCCAGACCTTCTCGACCCCCTCTTCTCTCTCCTGCAGGAGGAAAAGGAGGAGGGTCAAGGTTTTGCCGAGAATCTCAGCCCGGAGATCAAGGAGAAGGTCGCGGAGAAATTCACCGAGACCTTTGGGGAAAAGGCGCTCCCAGTAGCTTCCATCGGTGACAGTGCAAAGCTGGAACACCACGGCAGGAAAGGGATCGTCGCCCCCAGGCCGATGCGGGAAATTCTCGACTCGGTCTTCGGGACCACCGCAGAGAACCTGACCCAGATGGAGCAGGAAGCTCAGAAGCAGTATAGCTGGCACGAGCTTTCGGACATCGAAAGAGCCAACCTCCAGCGGGCGGTCGAGATGATCTCCAAGGAAGAGCCCCGGCTGGATCTGGATCTGGTCAAGGTAACCGACTTCTGCGAGGAAGCCGTGCAGGGTACCTACGAGGTGAAGGACGGCGAGCGAGTTATCTCTCTCGCCAAAAAGATCCTCGAAGACAGGGCGACTACCCTCAAGGTGGTTCTCCACGAGGCGGCACACATGGATGGCAGCGACGGGGAGCACTCCCATGTCCAGCGCATCGAGAACATGTGGAGCAACATCCTGGAGCGGGTGCTCTCCAACTAATAACGGGGTCACTATTCGGCCCCCTAGCCGGGGAGCGTATCCACACGGCTCTCATGAAAATGGGCCTGGTAGAGAAAGACGGCTCCCTGACCAAGAGAACTTACCTGCTCCTCTTGATCGGCGGAACTGCTACGTCTTCGTTCTCCTGTTCAGTTTCCTGCTAGGACATATTGGGGAAACTCTTATCGCCCTCAGTATTTTCCTGGCGGGGCTGTATGGAGTTTCTCGTATCTACAATCTAAAGCGCCAGGTGCTGGAGCTGGAAGGAAAAAAGGGTCGGCTTCCCTGAGATTTTTTCCACAGAATCGGCTCAGCTCCGTCACCACTATCAGACACAGCAACAAGGAGGACACAATGGGAGCAGACACATTTTTCGTCAGAGTCAAAGGAAAGACCGCGCGGGACGCTTTCCGGGAAGCCGTCGAAGATGCCCGACACTGGAGCGGTCACGGTGGTTACACCGGCACCATCGCGGAAAAGAGCGACTACGTGATGATCACCCCCAATACGGCACGGCTTCAGGAGCACTTCAAAGCAGAGCTGAGGGTCGAACGCCAGCGACTGCGGGAGCTGAGAAAAAGCACCCACATCCACAATCAGTGGAACATCGAACTCTGCGAGAAAAGGATCAAAGACCTGGCCCCCAAGGCACGGCGGAAGAGGCACACACCGGACGAGGTCGCCAATGCCCTGATCGACATGGACGACCGGCGAATATGTGATAAGTGGGGGCCTGCCGGGTGCATCGACCTGACCCCGAAGCTGACCGGGAAACGGAAGCCCAAGAAGTTTCTGTTCTTCGGTTGGGCGTCCAGCTGATGACCGAGTTACAGGAACTAGGATCCCGCCTTCGTCATGCCTTGCGTTTTAACGATATGCGCGAGGCAATGACAGTGGCAAGACTTCTGGAGGAAGGTAAGGTCACAGATCCGGAACCGACCTCCGATTTCCGCTGCTCCAACTGCGGCTCACAGAACTGGACCGTATGGTTCCATGACGTAGACGCCAGGGGTATTTCCCGCGTCGATGTGGAAAACAAAGTCTTTTACTCTCCTTTCGAGGGAGAGATGATCGGGGCCACCGAGTCAGAGGAGCGGAACCGGTTATGGTGTAACAACTGTAATACCAACCACGAACTTTCGGAGGGTTGGGTGCAGGATTTCGAGGAGGACTAACACATGGCAACTGCCCCACTGTTTTGGTGGAGAATATCACGGATATAGAATACGCACGGAAAGCCGTCCTCCAGTTCCAAAAGGTAAAGGCCGGAGTCGCGTGGTCCGATCCATGCCAATTCGAGGGAACTTTGCACAGGACAGGGGTAAATTCTTTACCCCCCTGGGCGAGGCGAGATTGAACTTTTCTGAGAAAGTTTCCACAGAATCGTCCCAGCTCCGTCACCTGTAACATGAGGGGCACACGAAGCCTCTCCGATTCACTGACTGAAGAATGGAGGAACCCCAACGATGAAAATAAATTTCCGAGCCCCGCCCAAATAATCGGGCGTCGGGGGTGCAATCCCGGCGTCCGTTAAGTTGGCAAGCCTTAATATTCGCCCATAAAAATAGAGAACTCGGGCATCTAACATATACCACCCAGGAGGACATGGGTATGAGGCTACTCATCCGGGATTTATAAAGTGCCGGGCAAAAAAAAACCCGGCACGTCACAAACCTGAACGGATCCGCGTAGATACAAATTGAAAAAGTCCTGGCGGTCAGGCAACACTAAACCAAAAACAAAACTTGAGACAAAACGCAAAATAAACCCCGGCCAAAAGCTGGGGTACAGGGACATAGCCCAGGGTTCAAATCCCGGTGTCCCTATCCCAACCCTCTCCCACAGGTTTTCTGTGGGACCGCGTAGGGGGAAGGGAGGCAAGGTGCGCGGCCTTGTCTTATACGAAGCTCCGACCTTGGGGGTTATAGGAGCGGGGATACAAGGTAAAAACCTCCCGTATAGCGGACTCACGAAGTAGTCTGCCCCCCCCGACCTTCCGGTATAGGGATAAAGGGAAATAGGTAACCGGCCATGCTTTTCCTGACCTTGGGGTATAGGGAACGGTGTTTTAGAGGTTAACCCCGCATTGGTTAGCCCCTCCCGACCTTCTCCGGTATAGGGACCAAGGGGAAAAGGTAATCGGATATGAGTCCGGTAAGGAATGTCTTACAAGTGGGCTCTTTCCCTGGCAGGGCGTCGACATCCTGTCTAGTGCGGCCACTGCGTGCAAATGGGATTGAGTAACGTGAGAGAGGGTTCGATTCCCTCCCGGACCCCTCAATTTTCGAAAATTTTTCCACAGAATCCGTTCCGCTCCGTCACCTATATCAGGATGGGGAGTTCCCATCCTTCCTGGACCGCGGGTCGCGGTCTTTTTCTCACCCAGCAGGTACTGGGAGGAGGTCCAAATGGACGAGATGGAGGAGAAAATCGCAGAAGTTGGCCTCGTTGGACGACTGTCCGCGGTAAAGAAAGCCTATAAGGCCGAGCGAGCCGAGTGGATTCGGGAGCACGGGAGCGACCGGCTCAAGAAGGCGCTCGAGCTGAACCTGCTCGACAAAAGTGATGGTCTTTACAAAGATGAACGGCTCGGGAAAGAGTTCCCGGGTTGGAGATGGGTCGAAGAAATCGACGAGGGTGGGATTTCAGAGATTCGGAATCCCACCCTCCAAGCTCTCGAAAGTTTCGAGGAGGCGTTGGAGCAGGAGGTGGAGGAACCCACTCTGAGCTGGCTCGAGGCCGATAAGGATGGATACAAGGGGGCCGTCGTCGAAGGGGTGATCCTCGGGGAATGGGCTTTTATATGGGCCGACGACCCAATCGGATGATGATTCCTCCACGCCCTGGCTTCCTCACCGACCACACGTCGGTATCAGACTCTCGCAGGTCCGACTTGTGCGATCAGGAATGGGTCATATTGTCGCCGGAAGAGCCTGCCTGGGCAAATTGATGATATGTCCCCAATGTGGTTTCCCGGTAGGAGAAACCCCAACAAACAAAGGAGAAAAAGATGGAAAACAATTACCCATACTACGCAGTATGTTGCTTCGGCCGACCCTCTCTCGGGCGTCGACGTAGCTTTTATCGTTCTCTTGCGTCAGCAATAAACGACGCAAAAGAACTCCAGGGGGGTTCCTTGACAAATGTCAGGATCCTCGGATACCAAACTCGAGCGAGAGCCCTGGACGCCGACATATCAGACAACGCACCCGTCGTCTGGAGCAAATAAAAAAACCCCCCTCAGGGTGGACAACTCCCAGAGCCAATCGAATTCGGTGGGCTCTGGAGTAAGGTTCCCACAACCGGCTAGGTTCCCACAACCGGCAAGGAGAATAAATGAAGAGTATCAAAATTCGAGCGCTCGAATTCGCTAATGAGATTCAAGACGTCGAGCCCCCGGACGAATTCCTCGATCGAAACAGGCTCTCGCACGAGACCGAGATCGAGGTCTTCGAAGACGGGTCCCTCTCGGTCGAAGGAGGGGGATCTATCCCGGCGACCACGGAGACGTGGAACGAGGTGGTTGAGTACTCCCGCCGACGTTAATATGGCCACCACAGAGGTCTGTTAGCCTCATTACGTAAACTGGCGGCCGACTGGGAAGAGCATCAGCCCCGGGAGCTTCGCGCTCCCAGGGTGACGCGAAAAAACATTCTGATCCTAGCAGCCCTCTGGGCTGCTAGGGTAGAGGGACAACATCAACCCCAAACCGGAGATTGTCATGCAAGACATCACCACCATGACCCGTGAGCACGCCAACGACATCGACGCCGCTTCTGTTCTTTGGAAGGGGCTCCCTATCGAAACTCGTCAGCGTCTCTGCCGCGACGGCGGCTGTGCGGCTTGCCGTTTCAGCCACTGGGAGCGGGGGGAGTACGGGATGCCCGGAGAGATGATCTGCCAGTTGGCAGACGGCACCGAGGATATCGGTGACAGCGATCTCTTCGACAACCCGGACGCCGACGAGGCTGCCGCTCTCGACGC
>WJJK01000301.1 GCA_014729705.1 Candidatus Altarchaeales archaeon
CAGACTACCTGGGTTTCATAGTGGATGTTCCAGTCCCCACACCAAGAAGAATAGGGATAGCTGAGGCGAAAAACATAACCCAGAAAATAAACACGCCCCACGTTTGTGTGATGATGCCTGAGAACCTGGCGCAGGTGGGGGAGGTAGTGGATGAATTAAGTCCAAACTTAATCCAGTTGCATGGGGCGGAGAGCCCCTCCTTCATTGATGACGTGAAAGAAAACCACGGGGTTGAGGTGATAAAAACAGTACACGTCACGGAGGGACTGGATATGCACTACGTCTTTGAACTTGCAGCCTCAGCAGATTATCTTCTGCTTGACACGAAAACCGACTCCCAGGTAGGCGGTTGCGGCAGAACACATGATTGGGGTGTTAGCGCGGAAATAAGCCGCATAGTAGACGTCCCAGTGATACTTGCAGGGGGTTTGAATTACAGTAACGTGGAGTCGGCGATAAGCAAGGTTAACCCTTACATGGTTGATGTGGCAAGCGGGGTGGAATCCGGCGCCGGGAGGAAAGACCCCGGCAAAATAAGAAAATTCATCGAAAAGGCTAAGAGATGAAAAAAAAATACGGAGTCTACGGGGGCCAGTATGCGCCTGAAATACTTATGCCGGCGCTCAAACAACTTGAGGCAGACTACAGCAGGTTGTGTGGGGATGAGGGGTTCCGGGATAAATTGAATTCAATGCTCACAGACTATGCGGGCAGGCCCACCCCCCTTTATTTCGCGGAGAATTTATCCCCTTCTCTTGGATTTGACTTGTTTCTTAAGCGCGAGGACCTGTTGCACAGCGGAGCACACAAGATAAACAACACCTTAGGGCAGGTTTTAGTGGCTAAGCAGACTGGCAGGAAAAGAGTCATCGCCGAGACGGGGGCGGGGCAGCATGGGGTGGCTACAGCGATTGCGGCAGCTAAACTCGGCCTGGAATGCGAAGTCTATATGGGGGCTAAAGACGTGAAGAGACAGAGTCTCAACGTCTTTCGCATGGAGCTTATGGGCGCTCACGTGAAATCCGTTGAATCCGGGTCGAAGACGCTTAAAGACGCCATCAATGAGGCGTTGCGCCACTGGCTTTCAAACGCCAAAGACACGTTCTATTGCATGGGTTCGGTTGTGGGGCCCCACCCCTATCCTGCTATAGTGCGGGATTTCCAGAGCGTCATTGGTTTTGAAATAAAAAAACAGGTTAAAGAGAAAAAAGGCAGGCTCCCCGACGCCATAGTAGCGTGTGTGGGCGGTGGCAGCAACGCACTCGGAGCATTCAACGAATTCCTGGGGGAAGACGTAAGGTTGGTCGGCGTTGAGGCGGCCGGCGAAGGAGTGGACACAGGTAAACACTGCGCAACCCTTTGCACCGGCTCCGACGGCGTACTACATGGAATGTACACCAAGCTTTTGCAGGATAGCTTCGGCCAGATCAACCCTTCACACAGCATATCCGCGGGCCTGGATTACCCAGGCGTCGGACCCCAACTATCCCACCTATCAAGCATCAATAGGATTGAGGCTGTTTCAGCCGGCGACTCCGAATGCATGGACGCGGTTAAGATGCTTGCGGAGTCGGAGGGGATACTACCGGCTTTGGAGTCGGCTCACGCTCTTGCCTACGTCATCAAAAACAAAAACGAATTTAAAGACAAGTTGGTGGTCGTCAACCTTTCAGGCAGAGGCGATAAGGATGTGCAAACGATCGCAGACTATTTCGGGGTGGATTTATGAGGCTTTCAGAGAAATTCAGTCAACTAGGGTCTGAGGGAGCCTTCATAGCTTACCTTTGCGCAGGCGATCCTACGTATGAAAAATCGCTTGAGGCGGTGGAATCAGTCATCCAGGCAGGTGCAGACGTGATTGAATTGGGGTTGCCCTTCTCAGACCCGATAGCGGACGGCCCCACAATACAGAAGGCAAGCCAGAGGGCATTATCCTCTGGAATGAATACCCGCCGCTACTTTGAATTCGCAGCCCAAGTCCACGGATTAGCTGACATACCTTTAGTGTGTATGACCTACTATAACCTGCTCCTACGCTGGGGGCTTAGGAGGTTTGTTGAATCCTGTGTTGAATCCGGGATAACCGCGCTCATAATACCTGACCTACCTTATGAGGAGGCATGCGAGCTTGAGGCGTTATGCCGAAAGAATCAGGTGGATTTAATCTACATAGTGGCTGAGACCACCGACGAGGAAAGGCTTGATGAAATCCTGTCAAGGGCAGGAGGGTTCCTTTATGTAGTGTCTGTATTGGGGACTACCGGGGCCAGGAAAAACATATCCCCCACCCTCAAAAAGCTTCTTGAAAAACTCAAGGCAGAAACCCAAATACCCCTTGCGGTGGGGTTCGGCGTTAGCACACCCCAACATGTTTCCGATATTCTCTGCCTGGGAGCTGATGCAGTGATCGTGGGAAGCGGGTTGATAGACCAATATCAAAAGAAGCGGGGAGGTCTCTTTGAATACGCGAAGTCCCTTAAGCAGGCGACTTATAAACCCTGATTGAAGCCTCTTTTATCTTGTGGGTCACATAATTTCATTCAAACTTTCGGTGATGTATTATGTCAGTTGAAACCAAATTTTTTTTAGACGAAAACGAGTTGCCCAAAAAATGGTATAACGTCAACGCTGATCTTCCGCGGCCCCTTGATCCCCCGCTTCATCCGATGACCCTTAAGCCGCTGGGTCCGAAGGATTTGGCCCCTCTTTTTCCGATGGAGCTGATCAAGCAGGAGATGAGCACCCAAAGATACATTGACATGCCCGAAAAAGTGCGAGATGTCCTGCGGTTGTGGCGGCCCACCCCCCTTTATAGGGCGCGCAGACTTGAGGAGAAACTCAAAACCCCCGCTAAAATATATTATAAATGGGAGGGCGTGTCTCCGCCAGGCAGCCATAAACCCAACACCGCAGTAGCCCAAGCCTACTACAACATGAAGGAGGGTATCGAGAGAATAGCTACTGAGACCGGCGCAGGCCAGTGGGGGTCCTCCCTCGCCTTCGCCTGCAAACTCTTTGAACTTGAGTGCATGGTCTACATGGTTAAATGCAGTTTTAACCAGAAGCCTTACCGCAGGATTCTGATGGAAACCTGGGGGGCTAAGGTTGTCGCCAGCCCCAGTGAATTGACTGAGGCGGGTAAGAAGATGCTTGAAAAAGACGTGGACTGTCCGGGAAGCCTTGGTCTGGCGATAAGCGAGGCGGTTGAGGATGCGATGAAAAACGATAACACCCACTACAGTCTGGGCAGCGTATTAAACCACGTGTGCACTCACCAGTCGGTAGTCGGCCTTGAAGCCCGGAAACAGCTTCAGGTGGCGGGCGAGGAGAAAGCCGACGTCGTAGTCGGGTGTGTCGGCGGCGGCAGCAACTTCGCAGGCCTGGCGTTCCCCTTCGTACACGATAAGCTCACGGGCAAAAACCCGGACGTGGAGATTCTGGGCGCAGAACCCATGGCCTGCCCCACACTCACTAAAGGCCAGTACGCCTACGACTTCGGCGACACCGCCCAGATGGCGCCGATAGTGAAAATGTATACCTTAGGCCACGACTTCATACCCGAACCAATACACGCAGGCGGCCTGAGGTACCACGGCGACAGCCCCCAACTATCTCTTTTAGTTAATGAAGGCGTCATAAAACCCCGGGCATACCACCAGATTGAGTGCTTCGACGCAGCTAAATTATTCGCGGAAACCGAAGGATTTGTGGTCGCCCCCGAAGCAAGCCACGCAATCAAGGAAACAATCGAACAAGCCAAAAAATGCAGGGAAACCGGGCAGGAGAAAGTCATAGTATTCAACAACTCAGGCCACGGCCACTTCGACTTATCAGCCTACGAAGCCTACTTCGCAGGACAGCTAGTGGACTATGAATACCCGATGGATCTTATAAACGAAAGCCTAAGAAACCTGCCGAAAACAGGGGAATAAAAAAAATCCCCACTTTTTTTTTATATGATGTTTTCTGATTCCCTCACAAAGAAAGGTTTTTTCCTTTCTTTTTGGGCGGCGTTGGCCTATGCCTGCACATACGTGGCTTTCGCCTCGCTTGATCCAAGCAATCTTAATCACGAGCTTTTCATGAATCCTTTTTCCTTTATCCCCCTTTTTTTGTTGGCAACTATTTTCTTCCTCTCCTCCGGTTTTTTTTCAGTCATCCTAGCCGACAGGCTTAGGAAAACCCTGGGGGCGTGGTTCCCCCTCATTGGTTTGTATCTGCCGGCTATTTTCTTTCACTGCCTTCTTTTGTTTTCTGCCGAAGCCATCTACTCACAGGATCTGTTATCGAGCTTCATTTATGTGGTTGTGAATTTCCTGGTTCTTTTTCTTTCAAGACCCTTCATCGGGGCTTGGAGGGGTTCCAAAACGCTAATTGGATTATTGTTTCTTTTCACCTTATGCGGGTGGGCGTATACCTCCTCTTTTTATGTTTTGCCTTGCGGTGATTTTAGTCAAAACAGTTTATCTGTTCTAGCGTCCCTTGGGTATCTTCAGGTGGTTGAAACCGGGGATGCGGGTTGGGGTAGAGAGGGGGTGGTATTTCATGATATGACTTCTTCGATGGATGGGCTGAATTTATACGAGGATCGTTGGAACAACAAAGCCTATCTCATGAAAAACAGCGGCGAAGTAGTTCATACATGGTCTTATCCCCCCGATTTTTTTAATTGGACCAACCTCGAATTAGACGGGGAAGGCAATCTATACGTCATTTCAGGGGAAGGCGCTTTGTTGAAACTGGATTGGAACTCCAATAAAATATTTAAAAAACAGGGTCATATCTTCCATCATGATGTGGCTGTAACCCCAAACAATTTCTATGTACTGTCGAAAGAGGTGATTGAGGTGCCTGATTTTTTCCCTGTAATACGTTTACTGTCTAATTCAATACATGTTTACACTCACAGTGGGGTGCGTGAGAAAAAAGCGCCATTATACCCTATTTTTAAAAATACTTTGTCTTATAAGAAGTATTTCGGCGCATTGATACACTCACTTTTCAATTACGACCGAATTGAGATGCACTCGCCCGCCGATGTTTTTCACGTTAATTCAGTGGAGGTGTTGGAGCAGGATTTAGGTCAAGGCGAAAAAGGCGATCTATTGATTTCCCTAAGGCATTTGGACACTATAGCGATAATAGACCTTGATTCAAACCGGATCAAGTGGGTTTGGGGTGAAAACGTATTGGAGGGTCCGCATAATCCCACAATACTTGATAACGGGAACATCCTTGTCTTCGACAATGGTTATCGGAGGTGTTATTCTAGGGTTCTTGAAGTGAACCCCAAGACAAACGAGGTAGTATGGAGTTATGTGGGAGATTCTTCTGAGTCTTTTTTTTCCGCTACAATGAGTGGCAGCCAGAAACTGGAGAACGGAAATATTTTGGTTACTGAGTCAGAGAAGGGGCACGCCTTTGAGATAACGCCTGAGGGGAACGTGGTCTGGGATTTCTGGACCCCCCAGATAGCGGAGGCGGAAAACAAGCGCCCCACATTATTTCGGATGAAAAGAATAACTCCAAATACACACCCCCTCGTATTTGCAAAACTAAATCAAACCCGGTGAATTGCTTTCCGGGGTTATCTGACTGCGTGTGGCAGATTATTTTTCTGTATCTTCAGTGTTGTCTATCTGGTTTTTTATTTTCTTGATTAATCCGACACCTAAAAGTAGGGGGGATGCGATTACGCATAAGGGGCATACTGCGCCTGTTACTATGGTTGAGGCTGCGGCGTAGGCTGAAAGCGAGGTTCCCACAATTAATTCCGTGTTGCCTGAATCTTTTTTTTCTTCAGCCACTTCTCCATCCTCCCCGCCGTATGAACTTGGTTTCGGGGGTGTTTGTTTTATTTAATTTGATGGTGTAGTTTTTTTCGTAGTCCCCTGACTTAAATGTCAGCTCTGCTTCGTCTCCCTCAAGCAGGTGGATGTTTTGAACTGCAACCAGTATCTTCCTGGTTTCATCCCCTCCAAGACTCATGTTTTTGGGCGTAACCTTTATGTGGTGGTCCGCCAGCCAGGCATCCATAATAAGGTTTTTC
>WJJK01000302.1 GCA_014729705.1 Candidatus Altarchaeales archaeon
AACGATGATTTTATATCTTCTCAGGGCTTATGTTTTTATTGGTTTATCGTGGATATCAGGGAAGGCGTTGATTCGAATTTGGAAGATATTTTATCGATTGAATCGGCGGCATTTGGAGAGGCGGAAGGTCCCGTAATTGTTGGGTTAGTTCGGGACTTGTTATCTGATCCGACCGCAAAGCCGTTGTTATCTCTTGTTGCCTTTCAAGATGAGGTCCCGGTAGGGCATATTCTATTCACGAAAGTCCGTGTTCTGCCAAAGGATAGTGTTTCAGCCGTGATCCTAGCGCCCATGGCAGTCCTCCCATCATCCCAGAAAAAGGGGATTGGGGGCAAACTTATTGAAACCGGATTTAACATATTATCTGAAAGAGGAGTTGACTTGGTATTCGTCCTGGGGTATCCGAGTTTCTACTCCCGCAGTGGATTTCAGCCGGCAGGACGCTTAGGATATACCGCGCCTTACCCGATAGCTAAGAAAAATGAGGATGCGTGGATGGTAAAAAAACTAAGTGATATCAAAGAAACCTCGAGCAGGATTGAGTGCGCAAAATCATTAGACAAACCTGAATACTGGATAGAATAGATGCCAGAAAGACTAATACTCCCCCTTCCCCCTCAGATACCACTCCCATTCGAGGCATTCCTGCTTCTCAATATCCCGGATGTCTTCGCGTTCTTTTTGAGTTTCTTTTTGTCGTCTGAGTCTGGCTGTTTCAACCATGGCCTCCCACTCGTCAGCCATTTTCCTCATCATTGTTGAGAATTGCAGGCTTTCCTGTTCGACGCTTTGTCTCTTGCTCTTGATATTCCATTTAACGTTTTTAGGAAGCTTCCTAGACCTGTGGATTAGTCCAAATCTGTAAAGCTTCGGGATGATGTTTTTCCGCAGGGTATTCATGCTGTAGCCTTTCCTCCGGCAGAACTCTCTCTTCCCGTTTTCAGTGTTTTTTCCCTCTTCCAACAGGAACTTTAAGTATTCAACACCGAGCTTATGGAATACTGGCATCTTATGGCTTGGAAACAAGAATTCAAGCAAATCCTCCATGCTCCAACGGAACCCGCCATCCCAGATTTTATTACCGAATTTCCGACCGCCTTTCTCGGGAAAACACAATGCGTACTTGCTTTTTATCCCCTTCCAATTAGTTGACTTCATACATAAGAATAGAGTAACCAATCCACTTGTCGATATCGCTAAAACCCCTAGGTTGATCTAGAGACAAAAAAATGTTGCTTTTCACTTTTCCTGGGCTCTGTGTCCGTTTTTCTAAGATAAAGGCCAATAACATATAGTCATGGATTCGGTGGATGATGGTAGTGCCTTGGTGGTCTTTCAGGGAAAGGAGATTCGGAGATTATGGCACAGTGATGAGTGGTGGTTTGTGTTGGAGGACATTGTCTCGGCGTTAACAGACTCCAAAGACTCCAAGCAGTACATTAATAAGATGCGAAAACGCGATGAGCCCCTTTCTGAAGGGTGGGTACAAATTGTACATACCCTTCCCGTAGACACATCTGGTGGCAAACAGAAGATGAATTGTGTCAACACTCGGGGAGCCTTCAGGATAATACAGTCTATACCATCTCCAAAAGCCGAGCCCTTCAAGAGATGGCTTGCCAAAGTCGGCTATGAACGAATACAAGAGATAGAAGACCCCGAAATAGCCATGAAACGTATGAGGGAGATCTACGCATCCAAAGGATATTCTGAAGACTGGATCGAAAAGAGGGCGAGAGGAATAGCTGTAAGGGACGAGCTAACGAAGGAATGGAGTCAGAGAGGAATACAAAAAGCCAAAGAATACTCAATACTAACAGCCGAAATATCTGATGCAACGTTTGGGATGACTCCCCGCGAGTACATGAAATACAAAGGACTTAAAAGAGAGAACTTACGCGATCACATGACTGACTTAGAACTGATTTTCACAATGCTTGACGAAGCTGCGACAACCGAAATAACCCGCAAAAAGGACGCTCAATGATTCAGACAAAACAAGGATGTGGCCAAACGGGGCGGGACTATTGCAGGTGATGCCAGACGAAAACTCGAATACGAAAGCGGAAAAAACGTATCAACACCGGAAAACTATCTTGAAATAACACAAAAAGAAAAGAAAAAACTTAAAAAGAATAATGAATGATAAAACCCTAAAAAAGATTTATGAATTCCTTGAATGGGATGTTTTCGAACAATATGAATATCCATGCAGCAACTGCAACTACTTTGAATGCGAGAAAAACACTTTGAACACCGAAAAACATAATTAAAAAGAAGTACAAGTGGAACGACATAGATTATAAGCACTGTCTAAAAAGAAAGAGAAAAGAGTATAAGGAAGTATTGGATGTGCTGAAAAATCCCGCTTCAAAAAGTGGTCACATGAAAACTGTAAAATATGTGGCCTAAAATTCTTTAAACATGATATGAGAATCCATACAGAAATCTCGGAGAAACCTACTGCAAGAGGGTATTATCCTGCCGAATTATTCAGTTTATGCAAAAAATGCCATAGAAAATACCAACGCAGAAAGACACCAATCCACAAAGGATACCGCAAAATCTAGACGAAAAACCAGTTTTTTAATCTTAAACCACTATATATTGAATCAAAACCAGTACCCACAAGTCAATTCACGTCAATATAGTACTTATGGGTATGAACACCCTGAGAAAAGGCCTCTAAACCTTTCAAAACGACTGGTTTTCAAAAATCGTTAAAGAGGCTTGACTCAAACACCAAAACTTGCCCGTGGCACAGCCTGTTTCTTACAGCGTGTAATCTATTTGTTTTGATTTGACTTGTCGTTATTGTTTTTGTTTGCGGGGTGCGAGAACAAATCTCGGCGCCCGTGTATAATACTGCTTTTATTGGTAGCGTGTACGATTGTAAAACATTTTTATACATATGTTGTATGTATATTATACATAATATTTGAGGTGTGTGAGATGGATAATGTTAGAGTTAATGTATTGTTGCCGGAAAGACTCTTAGAAGAATCCAAGAGCCTTGTTGAAAAGGGTTATTTCAGCAATTTTAGCGAAGTCGTCAGAGATAGTTTGAGAAGGGAGATATTAAATTATAAGATAGGTTTTGGAGATATGACGGAGAAAGATAAGCAACTTCTGGAATGGGTGCAATCTGAGAAAACCGCAGGCAACATATTATCTGAAAAGGATATGGCTAAACATGGACTCAAAGTTTGAGCTAAATTACACAAAATACTTTGAGAAACAGTGGCTTGATTTTGATGAAAAAACCAAAACATTAATTGAAGACAAACTAAAACTTATCAAAATGAATCCATTCAGATATGGCACACTTGAAGGATATAAAAGAGTTCGGAAAGTAAAACTATCCATCAAGGGAAAATATCAGCGGCTAATCTATGCTCTCCACATGCCTGAAGTAGATCAGATATTCATCCTTGGAATATTCGACAGAGACAAGGGATATGAAGAATTCGAAAGAAAGTTCAGCCAACTAAAGAAATAAGACGACAAGATCATTTGTTCTGGTGCGTCGTCTGGTTGTTCTGGTAGGCCATACGCGTGTGATTTGTTTTCAGGGTTTGTGGGGCTAATATTAATGGGGTAAATGTTGCGTGGATTGGATTTGCTAGTTATGGGCTTTCTTGATTGCGTTTTTCATATTTTAAAGATGGCTACATATATTTAGAAACTAGGAAATACGCTATGATAACACTATGTTATCAAAGTCGTTTTGATAACACTATGTTATCAAGATTCTAGAAATAGTGTCCGGTGATCGCTTGATACAAGCCCTATACGAGCTTTTTTTAGGCGTTATAACAAATATCACCTTACACACAACAACAAATGAAAAACAGGCTAAAACGCCTAGTTTGGATAATTTTATTTAGCCCGTGGCATAGCCTGTTTCTATCACTTCCAATCTCAAGAACAAAAATCTATGTGACTATCAGCCGTATACCGCCCTTGTGGAACACCCTG
>WJJK01000001.1 GCA_014729705.1 Candidatus Altarchaeales archaeon
GGATGAGGATGGTGAGAGGTCCAAGCGCAAGCCGGTGAGGGTCCGCGGGAAGCGAGGCATAGTTTCCGGTAGGAGCGGGTTCCGTTTAGTCAGGTGAATGTGGTTTGGATACTTTAAGTTTTGTCTTGGTTTTTTTGGTTCTGGCTTTGATGGACGTATTCTACACCTATAGGAACATTGGTTTGTTGAGGCGGCATAGAAGTGATTGGATTGAGTGTGAGGCTAACCCTTTTGTCCGGTTTTTTTGGAGGAGATTCGGTTTCTCTTGGGGGACTTTTTCTGCGGCGGCTGTAACTGTTTTTTTCGTTGTGTTTTTGGCGTTGTTGATTGGGGGTCGCGAGTTTTTCCAGGGGCTTGTGATAGGGGTTTATGTGATGCTTCATCACATGCATTATCTGACTTATGCTGGTTTGAGGAGCAGGTATTTGGGTGAGGAGCCTAATTTGTTGGCCAGGATTTTTATGGATTGGTAGGGAAAAAAGAATTAAAAGAAGGAGGGGTGTTTTTAGGTTGTCGGCCATCCGGGCCAGGTGGTCACGCAGTCTGATCCTTCCGGCAAAACGATTGCAACCAGCACGAGTGCCAGTGATATGATTATTAGTCCCACAAGGACGTGGACGACCGCTGTTTTCGCTGTGTTTCTTGCCTTAGCGTTGTCTGCTGATACGACCCAGTTTATTCCCTGTATTGTGATTACGAGGGCTCCGAGCGCTCCTGCTATGTAGAGTAGGAGTTCGTATACTGATTGTAGTACTTCGCATATTTTCCCTTCAGCTTCATCTAGGTAGTCTGTTTGTGCAAGTGCGGTTGTTGCAAGCAGGATAAGTGTTGCAATTGTTGCAGCCAATACTTTGTTCATCTAATCACCTTCGAATATTTATTTATTTTTTTATTATTTTTTGGAACTATGTACATATTGTTGGGCGTATTTAAATACTTAGTGGTTTCTTTTTGGTAATTGGTTAATAAATACATATGATTATTGTCCATTATTTATTATCTTTTTTATTTTGTTTTGGTTAAATCATCTACCCTATGATACAACTCATCCTGGAAACACTCTGGTTCATCCTACCAGCCTATGCAGCAAACGCCTCACCCCTCTACTCCACCAAAATCCCGGTCATCAAAAAATTCAACCAACCAATGGATTTTGGCATCAATTTCGCAGGAAACAGACTCCTGGGAGACGGTAAAACCTGGGCAGGCTTCATGGTAGGCATATTAACCTCCCTAACCACCGCCTTCACACTAAACCTAATAAACCTACTCCTCCCCCTCAACTTGCCTCAACACACCCTTTTACTGGGGTTTCTCCTTGGGTTCGGAGCCATGTCAGGAGATGCTTTTGGCAGCTTCATAAAAAGAAGAACAGGCTTTGAAAGAGGCGCCCCAGCCTTGTTTCTCGATCAACTGGATTTCCTCGCAGGAGCACTCCTAATCACTTTACCCCTACACCCACTTAACCTCCCACAGATTTCTGTGGCAGTGCTCCTGACCCCCCCAATACACGGGCTTACAAACCGAATTGCCTGGCTTATTAAACTAAAAAAACACCCCTGGTAGTTTTTTTTTGATTTAAAAAAACAAACCCATTTATAACACACAATGCTTTCATACACCGAGCTTCTGATCATACTGCTTGTCCTACTCGTCTTATTTGGGGCAAGCAGACTCCCTGAACTAGCTAAATCCCTGGGGGAGGCGATAAACGAATTCAAGAAAACTCAGAAAAAATAATGCAAAAACCTTTTCTAACGCACCTTGAGGAACTTAGAAGACACCTCATCACAATACTAGCCTGCTTCTTACTGGCAACCCTCCTTGCCTACCCCTTATCTGAGCCGATACTAAAACACCTGCTAAACCGGTTCTATGAAGACGTGGAAGTAATCACTTTATCGCCTCAAGAAGCCTTAATGGCAACATTGCAGACCATGATTGCCGCAGGATTGATTTTTTCTTCCCCCGTAACAATACACCAACTTTGGCGGTTCCTCTCACCTGCTTTAACGAAAAACGAATCCAGGCTACTTTTTCAAGCCATATCCGCCAGCCTGATTTTGTTTGTCCTAGGATTGTTTTTCTCATACCTAATTCTTCTGCCCGCATCACTGTCGTTTCTAAGGCAGACGGCGTTGTCCCTATCCCAACCCAGATACAGCCTCACCGAATCGCTTTCCTTCATCTACACCCTATCGCTTGCATGTGCCATTGCCTTTCAACTGCCGGTATTAACGGTATTCACAGCCAAAACAGGTTTATTGTCGGA
>WJJK01000303.1 GCA_014729705.1 Candidatus Altarchaeales archaeon
AAATAACACTTTCTTACCCCTCATCAACGCTACTAGTTCATTCACCGACAGGGTCTCTGGGTTTTTTGGATTAAGCTTTTTAGGTCTGCCGTCTGTTCCCGGACTGCTCAACAAGCTAAAATCACGGGGCTTTGAAATATAGTAATCTCTTGGAATTTTGGATCCAAAATCCTTTTTATCCCGCTCAGGAACATCTCCATAAGTCAAGACGTGGACTTTTTCTTTGCCTACCGCTGTTCTCTCCCGGGTTTGACCATCTTCAACGACATGATACTTACTTTCCACGTCAATTTCTTTTTCCGTAAATGCGCCTTGATATTCTTTTGGAACCTCACCGTACCATTGAATCATGAAATACGGTTTGCCTTTACTCACACCTAACCGGTATTTCTTGAACTGATTACTCCAACTAAACCCGATTTCTTCATCCTTAACATGTCTTACGTCAACAGGTTCCGGCCCCTCAAGTAAAATATTTTTTCCCGTTTGTTGACCGTTTCTTACTGGAGTATACATGGCAAATCTCCTCCCGCCAGAAGGCATAGGCTCTATTTCTTCAAATTCTTTTCCATGAAAATCTCGTTTAAAATGTTTTACATCCTCTTCGGATAATACCTTAACGTCCTTTGCTAGAACCAGTTTCTTGCTACGAGTAACCATTAAGTAAATACTGGGAAAGACAGTCCAATAAATCCTTATTCAAACATCAATTTTCTCACGCTCTTACCCCTGGTTTATAATCACAGGCTCTTAATTTGTATGTGAGGATTCGGACTTTTCCGGCATAATCCTGGCGGGGCTAAAATTTCTTAAAACAAAGGTTTAGGGCCTTTTTACATGGTTTGGAGGTGTTTGGGCCTATTTTTGTGTGGGGATTCGAACCAAGATACTTAAATAGTTAAATAACCTTATTTAATGTTAAATAAGGTGTTTTTTGATGGTCTTGAAGACTTTTAACGTGGACGAAAGCGTATACACCCGGTTTTCCAGTTTTTGCAAATCTCACGGTATTAGTATGAGCAAACAGGTTAACCTATTTATGAAGGCCCAAATTGAGCAGGAGCCTACAGCTAAAAGAGAGTATCTGGAGAAACTGGATAAAATCCGGAAAGGAAATTTCGTTCAAATCAACGACTTCCCCAGGGAATACGGGTTGTAGATCATGGAGTATGCCCTAGAGGTTTCAAAGCAACTCCACCGGAAATTCCAGAAGCTCTCCAAGAAAAACAAAAAACAACTGAGGATAATCCAGAAAAAGGTCCAGGAAATCCTCGAAAAACCCCATCACTTCAAACCACTGAGGGGCGATAAACACGGGGCAAGAAGAGTCCATATCGACAAATCATTCGTCCTGACCTATGAATTAGACGAAATACAACAGAAAATCCGGCTACTCGACTACGACCACCATGATAAAATTTACTGAGGACAATCAATTAATATCTATCTAAACAGGATTCGGAGAAGGCAACAGGGTGCGGGGCAAGACCCTACCCTGGGTTAGGCGTCCGTCAAGTCGTATCCTTCCAGGGCGGGGCTTATCCCAATATTTTTTGGTTGTATGTTTTTCTTTTTTCGGGTGGTACTGTTTGGTTGATGAATTTGTTGGCCTGCTCTAGCCATTCGAGTTTTTCTTCTGCTGGTATTTGGTGGGTTTCCCTGATTTTCTGCTTGTCTGGTTTGAATGCGTATCTATTTTTCATATGACTTCTCTTTTTTCATTATTTCTACTAAATCGTCTAGTGCGTTGATGTCTGCAATATCCTGGCTTCTTCCAGCCATCTTTTTTAGTTTCTTCAGATCCTTGATTGAGGCTAGAGGTATGTTAAGCCCACCGGCATTGACTTCTACTCTATTTGAGTATGCTTTTCCGAAGTTTATGGGGTTTTCATTGAAGACGTCTATTAATTCAAATTGCTTTTTCGGGTTATGGAATGAGAAAACCCTCATGTTTTTTTTGTTTTTCCATTCACTCCTTTTTGTGGAGTCAATGAATTCTTTTGAGTCCACTGGAGCCTTCGGCCGGTAGCCGAGTTTATCCATTACTGACACAAATTTTGTTAAATTATTTTCGGCAAGATCCAACATTATATCGAAATCCACGGTTAATCTAACCACGCCATGTAAAACCATTGCCACTCCGCCGACTACAAGATACCTCACACCCTCCTCGTTAAGGCCTTTAAGAACGTCCTCGTAATACATTTTACGGTCAATAATTAATCCTAACCACTAATAAGCCGGTGGTAGCCTATCATTCCGGTCTTTGGAAGAACCCTCTTTTCTTTTAGTAAAAAGAAAAGGTGTTTCATCCCCAAAAGAAAACTACAATAGGTAGAAATCCAGGGGAAAGAAACAGGTTCTAAAGTTAACCGGAGACTCAGGTTCGAACACTTATGACAGCGAAGCTGTCTTGGCGCACCAATAGCCTCAGGTTATTGAATGTCCTGGTCAAGCTGATGAAACAGTTTTCTCTCTGTTTTTATATATTTTTTCTTATTTATTTACTGTTTTGGATGGAGGACGAAGTTTTACGTGAAAGGGTTGAGGGTATTAATTGGTTTCATACTATTGATTTAGGTGATGGTGTGATTACGCCTGGGCAGGATAACTCCTTTGAGAAGCTGGAGACTCTTCAAATGCCCGGGGATTTAACAGGGAAGAGTGTTTTAGACATTGGTTCGTGGGACGGGTTTTTCTCTTTTGAAGCTGAGAAAAGGGGGGCTGAGAAGATACTTGCTACTGACTCATATGTGTGGGATGGGAGAAGCTGGGGTTCAAAAGAGGGTTTCTTGCTTGCAAGAGAGGTTCTAGGTTCAAGTGTTGAAGACAAGAATATGGATGTGATGGACATGTCCCCTGATACGTTGGGGGTGTTTGACTTGGTTTTATTTCTTGGAGTGCTCTATCACTTAAAATATCCTTTGAAAGCGTTGGAAAACGTGGCAAGTGTTACCGGTGACCAACTTATACTTGAAACATTCGTTGATTTAATCCATATTAAAAATCCGGCAGCCGCTTTTTATCAGCAAGCTGAGTTGGAGGGTGACTCGTCTAGTTGGTGGGCTCCTAACCCCCCGGCGGTAGAATCCATGCTAAAGACAGCAGGCTTTAAGCAAGTAAAAAAAATATATTCACATCCCTTATGGTTCCGTGTAGGCAGAGCAATGAAGTTAAGGCTTTCTAATTCAGATAGTTTCTTTAATGCTCTGAATCAAAGCAGGGTAGTCTACCACGCATGGAAATAAGTAGAAACAGAGAATACGTTTTCTTATTCATTGTTTGTTCTCGGATTTAGGACTTTAATTGCATAACGCTCAATAGCCTTCGGCTATTGGCGCACAGAAACAGCCATACTGTTTCTCGTGTCCTGGCGGGGTTAACATACTTTATGCTGGGGTTGTGATTATAGAAATTCGTTTTCTGAAATATTTTTTGGTAAAATGTGTGGCACCCAAAATTTTTTTTCAATTAGCCTAAATCCTTTAATGTGTGAAGGTCTCCCCTGGCTCGAAGTTATACGCCACCCGTTTTTTTTGGCTGTTCACTAGGTTTTACAGTCAATAATTCCCTCTAATTTAATTTGTTGTCAGTATATAATATTTGATTCACTAAGTTGGTAAGGCATCATGTCTGAAGATAATTCCTTTGATGATTCAAACAGGTATTTCGAGTGTGAAAGAATCAATAAGGCGGTGGATGAGGAGAAATTCACTCAACTTAAGGACCTCGTCTACGCCCAAGACAATTTAGAAGACTATCCCTTTGATGTTGTTGAAGGCGTTAAGATGTATCTGAGAAATTACGACCCCTCAAACAAGTCGGAGGGCAGATACACTCACGGGGGTGGGAATTCCTTTTCACAAACCGAGATTATCAACTGCCTACAGTATCCTGAAGAGAAGAGGATAGACTACCTAGCATACAGATATAAGTTCAAGGAATTTCCCAGAAACAAGGTGCTTGATTCATTCCCCATAGTCCTTGCGGTCGAGCCCACCAGCGTATGTAACATCCGCTGCACAATGTGTTTCCAGTCAGACGAATCCTTCAGCGGCAACCCCTCTGAAATGGGTTATATGGACATGGATTTATACAAAAAAATAATCGACGAAGCATCTGAAAACAAACTTAGATCCCTGGTATTAGCAAGCCGGGGGGAACCTCTCCTACACCCCCAAATATGTGAAATGATCGGTTACGCCAAGGAAAAAGGGATATTCGACATTAAACTTAATACCAACGCCACAACCCTAACTCCTGAATTAAGTAGGCGCCTGCTCTCCGCTGAACCGAATCTAGTCGTGTTTTCACTAGATTCCGCGGAAAAAGAGGAATTCGAAAAAATAAGGTGTGGAGCGAATCTAGAAGAAATAGTCTCAAACATTAGGTCCTTCAAAGAAATAAGGGACTCCGAATTCAGGGGGTCCCAGACGAGGACGAGACTTTCTATGACAATACTCTCTGAAAAGCAGGATATTGAGGCCGCCAAAGAATTCTACAGCCCCCTAGTCGATGAATTCGCAGTACATAAGGCTGTGGAGAGGCTTAGGATTTATGACAGCCACCAAACAAACGAAGAAAACCCTTGCCGACTACTGTGGGAGAGGCTATACGTATGGTGGGATGGAACCGTCAACCCCTGTGACGAAGACTACCTAAGCTACTTATCCCCTGGAAAACTTGAGGGTGAAACAACAATATCCTCCATATGGGGCGGTGATAAGATGGAAAAACTAAGGCAGCTTCATATAAGCCAGATGAGAAGTAAAAGTTTACCATGCGATCGTTGTCCAAGAGCCTGAACCCAGAATCAGAAGACAAAAAAGTTGCGCGTCTTTGTCTTGTGGGTTTAGGTAATTTCGGGAGGGTGATACACTCTAAATTAATAAAACTGGATTCATGTGAACTAATATACTGCTACCACCCCTCTATCGAGAAAGCAAAAGCTTTTGACGAGAAAACAGGGACCTCCGATTTAGACGCTATACTAAATGACTCCTCACTTGATGGGGTGGTGATCACAACACCAAACGACACCCACCTTGCATTAACCCTGAAATTTTTGGAGGCAAAAAAACACGTCTTCGTTGAGAAACCCCTGACAAGCACGTATTCTGATGCCGTTAAACTCAGGGAAAAACTGTTGAAAACAGGGTATGGAAACCAAATACTTATGGTGGGACATAATCACCGCAGGAACACGGCTATAAGACGCGTAAAAAAAATGTTGGGGGAGACAGCGATAGGTGATATAATCAATGTTAACGTCAACAAATCCCATGGCGGCATATTCTCCTTCAAACCGTCTAATTGGAGGGCTCAAAGAAAAAGACATAAAGAAGGACCTCTAATCACTGCAGGCGTACACTACATAGACACGATACATTATCTTTTCGGAGCTGTTGATTCCGTATACGCTGTGATAGGAAATATATCCCGGCAAACTGAGGCCCCGGACTCCAACGCAGTATTAATGACACTGGAAAACGGGGCAACCTGCTTCCTTCAGGCAAACTATAATCAACCCAGCCAGGACTACTTCATAATAACTGGGACTGAAGGGATTATATACGTTGAGAGAGGAAGATTATCCCTGAGAATCGGGAGAGACGTCAGAGAGGAGAACCGATTCATCCCCTCCACACCCTCAACAATAAAAACAGAAAAAAACGACACATTCCTTGAGGAACTCCAAGAATTTTGCCAGGCAATCCTGGGGCATAAGAACGTTGAAACCGGCTTAAACGAGGGATTGAATTCAATGGCGGTGATAGAAGCATGCAACCAAAGCAACCAAACGAAAAAAGCAGTGTCGATGAGGAACTTCAACCAATACTTCAAATAACCCTCGAATCATAAAAAAACCCTTATACGGCAAAAATTGCCAACAATTACGGATAACTATTTTATGTTGGGCTGTTTTTATCCCACCAAGTGTTTTTAATAGTTGGATATTATTATTTAATGGATGAGGCAGGGCCTTTGTATTAATCTGTTGAATGGGTTTTCAGGTTATTTTTATTTAATGATTCGGTAAAGGCAATACCCTGTTGCGTTAAGCCTTCGGAATTGGTGAAAGTGTTTGAGGGATTTGATTTAAGATGAAAAACAAGGATGAATATAAGTCTATAGCTTTTGGGAAGCCTGGGAAAAAAGACGCGGCGGGAGTGTATGAGCTTGTGAAAGAAAGCCCCCCACTTGATTTGAACTCCTTTTATAGTTACCTTCTTTTATGCACACACTACCGGGATACCTGTGTAGTCGGCAAAGCCGAGGGTCGGGTAGCATCCTTTCTATCTGCGTATTTTCCCCCGAAAAAAAGCGACACGGTTTTCATATGGCAGATAGCAGTCGATAAAAGCCTCCAAGAAAAAGGGGTGGCGTCTGCGATGGTCAAACACCTTCTTAAACGCCGAAACCTCTCAATGATAAAGTATGTGGAGGCTACTGTCACTCCTGAAAACAAGAACTCATCCATATTCTTCAAGAGACTCGCAGAAAAATTAGGCGGTGGATTCAACGAAAAAACACTTTTCAGGGAGAAGGATTTCGCGGGAATAGAACATGAGAAGGAGGTGCTTTTCACGATAGGCCCCATAAAAACCCCGAAGCTGCGTGAATTAGAGCGGGAGTCCAGCGGACTAAAGTTGTTCAAGAAAAAAGAGTCTAAAGTCCGATCCTATTCCCGCTCCTTCCCCAAGGTCTTCGACCACGCAAAAGGCGCCCTACTATATGATGAGGGAAACAACCGCTACATTGATTTCTTCGCCGGAGCGGGGACACTCAATTACGGCCACAACAACCCCGCCCTAACCAATGCGATGATAAACTATCTACGGAGGGGGGGCGTCGTACACGGACTTGACCAAGCCACAACATGTAAAAGGGAGTTCATCGAAAAAATATATTCAACAATACTTGAACCCAGAGGTTTAGACTACAAACTTCAGTTCACCGGCCCAACCGGGACGAACGCCGTTGAGACGGCATTAAAACTCGCAAGGCTTGTGAAGGATTCAAGCAACATAATATCCTTTACAAACGGTTTCCACGGAATGACTATGGGCTCCCTTGCGGTGACCGGCAACGACTTCTACCGCGATGAAAGCCACGTCAACCGCGATAACGTAGCCTTCATGCCCTACGACGGCTACTTCGGGCCTAAAGTGGACACCACAGACTACATACGCCGATTCCTGGAGGATTCATCCAGCGGAGTGGACGACCCCGCAGCAATGATAGTTGAAACCGTCCAAGGGGAGGGGGGAGTGAACGTAGCATCCCTCAAATGGATTAAGAAACTCCAAAGGCTTTGCCAGGAGTTTGAAATACTTCTGATAGTCGACGACATACAGG
>WJJK01000304.1 GCA_014729705.1 Candidatus Altarchaeales archaeon
CCCCCAAAGATGAGGCAGTGGTTCTTAGAGCAGGGATACATAGTGGAGGGGGAAGGCTACATGAACACCCCCAAAGATAAGTTCCTTGAAAGCCTCTATGAAACCACAGACAAACGGGTTGAAGTCTCGCTGAAGCTTATGGATGAAGTGGAGTGGGACTTCTTCTTCCTGGTTTTAACCGGATCCGACCGCCTACAACACTACATGTGGAGGGACATGACCGAGGGGGAGGGGGAATACAAGAACGCGATAAAGGATTTCTATATAGGCTTAGACCAACACCTGGGGGATTTAATGGAGAAAGCAGGGGAGAATACAACAGTCTTCGTCGTATCGGATCACGGGTTCACCAACCAGGATAAGAGGGTGCACATAAACCATTTCCTGATTAAAAAAGGTTATATGAAACTTGAGGGGGGCTTTGAGAACATGAAGAAAATGTGGATGCTCCGAGTATCCGCCTTCCTCAAGCAAACCGGGCTCTCAAACCTAATCATCAAAGTTATGAGGGGCACGGGAGGCAAACCAGGGGATGTGAAGCCCCCGCAAATCGAGGTGGATTACGCTGAAAGCCAGGCATTCACCTGCGGCTACTACACAGGCGGCATATATTTAGACAATAAACTCGACCCAAACACCTACCTTAAGGTCCAAAGCGAATTGGTTGAAGCAATCAAAAAGGAGCTAAGGGACCCGGATACTGGAGAGCTTATAGCAGAGAAAGTATACACTAAACAAGAACTGTATGAGGGTGATCAACTATCTTTGTCGCCGGACATAATAATCATACCCAAAGACGGATACTGGATCACAGGCGGAATAAGCTACCCCAGCCTGATTGAGCCCACAACCAAAGAAACAGGAAGACACCACATAGAAGGTATTTGGGCTGTGAAAGGCGGGGGAACAAAGGAGGGGGAGACCGTGAACGCCGAAATAATCGACATCGCACCCACAATACTAAAACTATTCGGGCTTGAATCCGACATGGACGGGAGGCCCATTGATGCCTTCAAAAAATAAAAAAAAAGCTATTTGGGATAAATAAATTCAAGCAACCTAAGTGCTGGCTTAAACACAGTATTCAAAAGTAGTTTCCTCAATAACTTGTTTTCAGCGACTAACGCTGAAGTATATCGACTTAGAAGGTAGTAGAAGTCAACTGCCAGCCTTCCAAGGGCGCCTGCCTCAAGCATCACTTCGTCCCTAAACCGCCTCATATAATCCAGCTCCCCCACATACTGTGTACCCAAAACCATGGAAGTCATAAGACACACTGGAGTGTACGGCTGCTGAGATAAAAAATCCAGACTCATAAGAAACAATGAGTAAACACCGAATAAATACTTTCGTGAATAATTTAATTGACTTATTCCTAATATATGGGATATGGCGGATAAGAAGGGTTGGAATGCAGACGTGTTTGCCCTCATCAACCTCGCCTCGCTTTTGTCAGCCCCCCTGCTTTTTTTCAAGGAAGCCTACTATTGGGTGGCGGGAGTAATATGTTTATCCGCGTTAATCCAGGTGATTAACCGGTGGGAGAAACGCCGACATTATTTCTTGATAATCTTGTTTCAGGAGGCAGTGACTTACTCTTTAATCCCCGCCTTGTTTCTTGCGCAGGTTAAGGAGGTAAACCATTTTGCAGCCCTAATTTATATTCTGTCTTCAGCGGCAAGCATTCTAAGGAAAAACATTTACGGCGTGAAGCAGGGCCTGCCTAATTCAATCGCAGCAGCCTTAATCTCGCTGGCCTGCATACTGCCGTTTTTCTCAGACACCGCAACCACTTATCTGGCTTTATTCATTTCCGCTTTAATGATCTCCCCCATAACATACCGCCCGCTCCACACGGAAAACAACAAACATGTTTTCTACCTGTATCTGGCTTCAATAACCTTCTTATCTTTTTTTGCTTTAGGTTGGAGGGAATCCTTTTTACTTATTTTCCTATTATACGCCCTCATAGGAGCATTAACTTCTGAAACAATAACAGAGAAGATCAACTCAACATCGCTGAATAATTTTACCTCAATCCTGTTAGCCTCCGCTACCCTGCTTGCAATAATCTGGGGGGTGAAGATAAGCCAGGTGACGTATTTCCTGTCCCTGCATAATATGGAGAAACTGTTTTTTGAAGAGCCACAAATATTAAGCTTGTTTTTATGGGAAGACCTAAGGTTCGTGTGCCTTTTCTTCCTGGTGTTCAACACAACCAATATTGTTATGGTTTTTTCCCCCAAAAAACTGAGGCGATACACAGTGTTGAAGTCTCTGATGGTTTTTTTTATGTTATTGACTGTGTTTTACCTTCTCGCCAACAATTTTGTCTACACACATCACCTGCAGTTTTTCACGCCAGCCGGAGACAAATCTTTAGGCGAGAGTCTGGAGCCAATTTGGAGTGCACTGCATGAATACGTAGACCTAAATTTGTTTTTCAGCCGGTTCTTGTTTACCGCAACACTTTTGGTTTTATCGTTAACGCCTCAAGCAGCTGTGTTCACCAGAAAAAGGATGAAAGTTATTTCGATTTTAACGGTTGTTTTCTTAATTGGTTTTCTAGCAACAAACCTGAATCACAGGCTGTCAAAGGAGCAATGGAGCCTTGTCGAGAAGGGGAGGACCCTCAAAGAAAACCCCTTGATTTTCTATTTCAAAGCTCAAAAAACCGCTAAATCCTTTGAATCACACGTAGCCTCGATACAAAACAACACACGATTTCTCAGGTTATCAGACAACTACGTCTTCCTAGACCCCAAGTATCCGTTGATTAAAAAACGCATAAACCCGAAATTAGATGCGAGAGCCAGGGGATTTAACGTCTTCATCGTTGAGATGGAGAGCACCCCCGCCAAAGAGATACACTTATATGATGGAGTGCACGAGAACAGCCCTCATCTTGAAGCCCTAGCTGAACACAGTTTGTTTATGCAAAACCACCATACAGTGGATCCAATAAGCGCGCCCAGCACTATCGCGATGATGTGCTCGATATACGACTACAAATTCAGGGAATCCCTTTTGTTTAAGAAGATACGGGGTTCCAACCACCCAGCCCTCAACTTCAGGTGTCTCCCATCTATTCTGAGCGCGGAAGGCTATAGAAGCGCGGTTTTTGGCGTGGGAACCCACGGGTGGGGCAACCTGATTGGGGGATTGAATAAGATGGAGTGGGATCTTGTTTTCAGTAAAAGGGATCTTAACATCCCCGCTTTAAAGGAGAAAGGCTTTGTTATGACCCGATGGGATATGGAGGATAAGGTATTAATAGATCCGGTGATGGAATGGATAAACGAGGGAGGGGCGCCTTTTTTTGTTTTGGTGAGGATGAGCAAACCCCATGGAGAAGAGAGGATAATCGACTTCTATGACCCCTTCAACTGCAGCCAGGGCAAGAAGATCAAGTGGTGTAACTATTATTCGGGCATCCATTACGCTGACTCCACTATACATGAGTTCTATAGTAGGTTGAGTGAGGCAGGGTATGCTGAAAACACTTTATTTATCGTTGTAGGCGATCACGGTAACTTCAAAAAAATAGGCTACAGAAACACTAGAGTCCCGCTCCTATTCATAAACCCCAAACTGTATCCAGAGAAAAAAACCGTGGGCAAACTCACAACACACCTGGATTTGACGCCCACCATCCTCGATTTCCTTGGAGTAAATCCCATAAACCATTTTGAGGGAGAAAGCATTTTCATCGGTAACCCAGAGAAAACCGTTTACTTAAACGGACACCTAGACACTGAATTAGGTTTGTTTTATAAGGACTGGCTTTATAGGTTTGACTTCTCAAACAACCGCACGAGGTTGTTTAATGTTTCCGCCGACCCTGCGGAGAGAAATAATTTAGCGCATAAATACCCGGGGTTAACGGGAGACTTCCACGACCAGGTGATTGCCTGGGAGGCTACGCAAAGACATCTTTTGGATGAAAACCAGGTATGGTATCCAGCTAACGAGACGCCTTTCTACATTAGGGTTAACGACACAAGCTAGGTAACCTCCCATATTCTAAGGGGTTCACGTCGGTAGTAGGTTTGTGTTTTGTTTAATTCAAGTAGTAGGTGCCAGTTTTCGGGTGGTTGTCTTCCCTTCAGGTCGAATCGGCAGTGCATGCAGCCGTAGAAGGGGTTTCTCCCGCCGCCTGTGACTACGTAGCCTGGGCCTATTGAGTCAAGGGGTGTATCTCTTTTTATCCAAACTAACATGTGGTTTTTCTGGAAATGATAGCTTAAACGCTCTACGCCAAGCTTCAAATCCGAATCCAGGTACGTCTTCTTCTCAGGTAGTGTAGGCAGGTATTCTCTCACGAAGCGGGGGTCGCTTTGAGCATCATGGGCAAGGGACCCCACCTGCAGTATGAAGTAGGAGTTTATCACCAGGAAAACAGTTAAGGCTGCTAAGGTTGCGATCGGTTTTCTTTCTTGGATTCTCCAAAACCAGTAGGACATCAACAACGTTGTGGGCGGGAAAAACGGGGCGAGGTAGCGGAATATCCGGGGCACTGTGAAGTTCTCTAGGC
>WJJK01000305.1 GCA_014729705.1 Candidatus Altarchaeales archaeon
CGTTGAGATAACCGAAACAATCCTTCGAGACGAGTACTCGGTGTTGCCTGTTTCAACCTACTTAGCTGATTACTTTGGTGTCGGTGATGTATGTTTAAGCGTTCCAACCATCATAAACCGCGGTGGAATTAAAAAAAAATTGAAACTTAATTTAACGGGTAGGGAAGAAAAACTCCTAAAACAGTCAGCAGCAAAAATCAGGTCCACCCTAAATCACGTTGGTTTCTGAAAATAAACCCTCACTCTTTTAAGCCTTGACTGTTTAAAGGCACACTGTAGGTGAAAATATGCCTGTTGAAAACGGAGACACAGTAGTATTAGAGTATATCGGCAAACTGGATGATGGAAGAATATTTGACAGCACCAACCCCGAAAACCCGCTGAAGTTTGAGGTAGGCACAGGGAAAATATTGAAGGGCTTTGAGGAAGGCATATTAGGCCTTGAGGAGGGGCAGGAAAAACAGATAAGCTTGGAACCCGCCCAAGCCTACGGCGACCCTAACCCCCAGATGATCCAGGAGGTACCGCGTCAGACGGTGCCCGATGAAGCCCAAGAGGGTTCCACCCTGCTTGCTGAGATGGAGAACGGCCAGCAGCAGCCAGTGAAAATAAAGCAACTATCAGATGATAAGGCTGTGGTTGACTTCAACCACCCGCTTGCCGGTCGGAAACTAAACTTCGAAGTCAAAGTACTTGAAATAAACCCTTGAAAACTATTTACAGCATTTTTTGGCGGTGCTGAAACCAAACAAGCTGTAGGGTGTGCAGTGACGGGTTAAGCCTGAGAAGATTCCTATGAAGGCGACAGCAGCCAAAACCCACTTTAAGCTACCCGACGCCAAGTCCAAGGCTAAAACCACTAAAGACAGGGTCCCCAGGACGGCCCTTAAAAAAAGATCCACTCCGCCGACGTTCTCCTCAGTCAAAAAATCAAGTCTCATACACTAAATAAATACGTTCGCTCTTAAATACAATCCAATATGAAGATACAGGTAGAGGTTGGGGGTTTCACGGGATCAGCTGAGCTGTTTAACAGTGAATTGGCAAAAGAGATATATGGGTTGCTCCCGATTAATTCGGATGTCATAAGATGGGGGGATGAGATATATTTTCCGGTGCCGCTTGAGCGTGAAATCCAGAAACCCACAACCGATCTTGAAGTCGGAGATCTGGCCTTCTGGCCCGCAGGATCCTGTTTCTGCATATTCTATGGTAGAACACCCGCCTCAACAGACAATAAACCTGCGCCGGCCTCGCCGGTCGAAGTATTCGGAAAACTAGGGGGCGCGGAAAAACTGGTTGATGAAAACCCAAACCACATAGAAATAAAAAAACTTTAGTCCACTTAATTTTTATGGTCTTATTGCTTTATCTGTGTTCTATGTTTGATTCTCAAATAGGCTTGAGAGAAAAAAAGCATGCTCAAACCAAGATACATATCCTCACAGAAACCCTGAAACAGATGCGGGAGAAAAACTTCGACGAAATAAACGTTAAGGACATATGCAACCAGATACCTGTCTCAGAGGTCACATTCTACAACTACTTCCCCCGGAAATCCGACCTAATACTCTACTTCCTACACCTATACACCGTGTCTGCAACCCATCATGTAGAGAATAAACTGCTGGAAGAAACAGGGCTGCAGGCGATAGAGGAATTATTCAACTACACCGCAGATGAGATAAGAAAACACCCGAATGTGATTGCGGAGGTGATTGTTTTTCTCGCACGCCACAAAGAAAAACTTTGTTTCACTGAATTATCTGAGGCCGAGAGACAACTGGTTTTCCCCGAAAACACTGAGATAGTCGAAGATAAGACCCACATATTCCTAGACGACTTTTTAATGCAAAAACTTGGAAACGCAATCAAAAAGGGACAACTACCTGCTAACACTAACATGAAAACCGCGTTATACGGTATCACAAGCATCTTCTACGGCATACCCCTTATCCTTGAGAAAAAAAATCCAGCACAAATAAAGAATATGTATAACCAACACCTAAAACTCCTTTGGAGGGGGTTGAGGAATGACTGAATCGCAGAAACCTGAAAGCCGATCCCAGAAGATACTCACACGGCTCTCTGAGATACAGTATAAACACCACCTCGTGATTGTAGCATTATCCCTGCTTTTAACTGGGTACATGGCTGTTGGCGCATCCAAAGTATACATGGACGCAGACACAGCCAATCAGTTCCCAAGCGACATACCTGCGGTAGCCAACCAAAAGAAGATAGATAAAGCCTTCGGGGGATCGGATCTGGTGTTAGTCGTAGTAGAACTTGAATTTGGATCTGACATTAAACACAAGCCACAGGATATAAGGGACCCCCGTGTCATGGAGATGCTTGTCGACCTACAAACCCAACTTCAGGAGGAACCCCAAATCGACCGAGTATTGAGTGCAGGGTTATTCTTCCCATATGAAGTCCCACAGACGCTATCTGGGGTCAGGAAAGTCCTAAAAAAAATGCCCGGAGCACAGGGTATGTTCAACAAAGACTACTCGATAACCCTATTATACGTATACTCGAATGTCGGCGGAGGGGAGCAGGCGGTCGCATCATTCACCCAATTAATCCAAGACAACATAGAGGGGGTAGCCAAACCCCCTGGAGTTAAGCTGAGCATAACAGGCGGCCCACCCATAAGCGACACAATATTTAAAATACTTTGGAGCGACGCAGTATACACCCTGCTTCTTGCGGCATCCATAATATTCCTACTGCTTGTCGTAATACAGAAAAGCCTATATAAAGGTTTTTTGGTTTTCACTCCTCTTCTGCTTGGATTAACCTGGACTTTAGGGGTTATGGGTCACCTAGACATACCCTTATCGATTGCAACCGTTGCAGTCGGAGCCATGATACTCGGCTTAGGCGTTGAATACGGGATCTTTCTGGTGGAACGCTACATGGAGGAGCGCAAGAAACAAAAAACCATCAAACAATCCATAGGGAAAGCCGTGCCGGCGGTTGGATTCTCCATCCTCGGCTCAGGGTTAACCACGATCGTAGGGTTTGGCATGCTATCCACTTTTTTCCTTAAATTCGTAGCCCAACTAGGGCAGGTGCTTGCGTTGGGGATTGCCTGCTGCCTTCTGGCAGCAATATTGGCGAACCCAGCATTCATAGTGTTTTTTGAACGGATCACAGAAAAAACGGGGGATAAAAAATGAAGCAGAGGATACAGCAGACGATGAAAAAATACGGGTGCTTCGTATCAAAACACCCCTTCCTGATACTAGTATTATCCCTTCTTGTCACAGTCTTCGCAGCAAACCTGCAGGCAAGCCTTGAAGTCGTCTCCCAAGACGATAAGGATTTCCTGCCAAGCGACCGCCCTGTAGTCGCGGCATTCGAAAAAATACAAGACGAGTTCGGGGGGTTAAACACAATCCAGCTTGCGGTGGAAGTAGACCCCCAAACACCCAATTCAAACGAGGTGCGCGACGTACTCGACCCCCGCGCCATAGAGTATAGTCACACAATAGGCCAGAAGATGAATAAACTACCTGAAATACTATCCACGCAAAGCGCATCAACCCTTTTGAAGGAAGGTAATGGAGGTGTTTTACCTAAATCAGTTGAAACCTCCCGAGACCTATTCAAACAAAATCCCTCCCTAACCCAGTACGTCAGCGAAGACCACAGCATACTATTGATTAAGGCTGAGGCGGTCCCAGACTATGAAGACGAGCAAG
>WJJK01000306.1 GCA_014729705.1 Candidatus Altarchaeales archaeon
AGCGAGAATTGTTGAGGGTACACGGACTCTCAGAGTCTCTGTCGGGAAACCCCTACCCGAAAACCATTTGCTGCGAAAATCCAGGCATAGAGTTTTGGATCATGTGAGAGGGTTCGCGCAAAAATACGGGTTAGATATTGTCAACCAAGTACACCCTGATTTTGACGATAAATCATTGTATGAAGCACTTTTGGGGTCGTTTAATTCAACTGCAACTGAAGTGCTTGGCGAAAAAGCCGACGTGGATGAGGAATCCTTTTATCTCCATAACACCCGATTCGGTTTGGGGGATGTGAAGTCCTTCGACGACTTTAAAAAATCGGGGATAAAGTTTTTATCAAAGGTTGGTCTTGCAGCAAACACGCCCCAGAAAATGAGGTTCCTTGAGAAGTGGGCCGACAATTTAATAGAAAAAGGAGTACTGCCTGATTCAGCGAGAAAACAACACTAGATTTTGTCCCTTATTTTGGCTTCGAATATTAGGTCGTCGAGTTTGTTTAGGTTCCACTTGATTTGGTCGGTTTTCCTCCGGGCTTCCCCGCCGTCCAAATCCAGTCCCAGTATGTTTGAGTAGATGTCTGCGACCACCTCCCTCAGCTTCAATGCGTCTTCGTATTTCTCGCCTATCATATGATCCACAGCCTTCCTGACTAACTCCCCTGTTAAATCCGACAACCCCATCACATACGTGTCTGACTCGGCTTTAAGAGGTTTTCTTTTGGGTAGGACATCTTTTGTTATTATCTGGTGGAAGGCTAATGCCTCAACGTATTCCTGCACCGCGATCTGATAAGGCCCCCAGTACCTGAGCTTGGGGGTGGAGGCGATTTTATCCAGCTCCCCCCGCCTTTTCTTAATCTCTTTTAGGTGTTTTGCCGCCTCATCCGGTTGTCCGCGGTTGGTTGCATAAATCAATTGCTTGCTTAGCCGCACAAGCTGTCTTGATTTGTTGTTTAGCATTATTTTCTTCTCAGAATGGTCGTCGAGGTCTTTTTTTATAGCCCTAAACTCTTTTTTGTCTATCACTTCTGCGTTCACTAATTAATTGTTAAAAAGATATCTTTAAACCATAAAATGGTTTCGATTGTTGTAGGCGGCCACTATGGCGATGAAGGCAAGGGGAAAATAGTATCATATCTAGCTCAGAAAGACGACCCCGACGTAATCAGTCGCTCAGGCGTAGGACCTAATGCTGGACACACTGTTTGGGTGGATGGGAAGAAATACGGTCTTAGGATGATCACATGCGGGTTCGTGAACCCCAACGCAAGATTATTGATTGGCGCAGGCGTGTTGGTTGATCCCGGCCGGTTCTTGGATGAGATAAAGACAACAGACACTGACGGGAGGATTTTCATAGACCAAAACTGCTCTATTATAGAGCAGAAACACAAAGACGAGGACAAAAAAGACGGGGGTAAGATAGGCACCACCGGCACAGGATGCGGGCCTGCAATGTCGGATCGCGTGATGCGGACAGCCAAACAAGCAAAGGAAATCCCCCAACTAAAAGATTATGTAACCGACGTCCCCCTCCAGATGAATGAGGCTATTGACGCAGGTAAAAAGGTTTTGATTGAAGGCACCCAAGGCTTTGGGTTAAGCCTTTACTACGGAAACTACCCCTACGTGACAAGCAAAGACACGTCAGCCTCCACTGCGGCGGCGGACGTGGGGATAGGCCCCACGAACGTGGATGACGTCTACGTAATCTATAAAGCCTATATGAGTCGGGTGGGTAAAGACCCCTACATACACTACCTAGACGATAAGGATGTTGAGGGAAACACTATGTGGCGCAATGTCTTAGAACGCGCTAAAAAACAAGGCATTGAAGGTGAAAATGTGAACGAAATAATTGCGACCTACCTTGGGGAGGTGGGGACCGTCACAGGCAGGCCCAGAAAAATCGGTTCATTCGACTTTGAACTGGCAAGATACAGCGCGAAAGTCAACGGCGCAACACAGATATGCGTCACCTGCTTGGACAAGCTTTTCCCTGAATGCGCAGGCGCCAAAGAAAAAAGCCAACTATCTGAGCAAGCCCTAGATCACGTTAAGGCGATTGAGGAGTCTGTGGGGGTTAAAGCAACGCTTATCTCAACAGGCCCCGACGTATACGACGTAATTGATTTAAGATAATGAGATGACTGAATCCGAGGATTTCCTAAGACAGAGGGTAGCTCAACTTGAAGCTGAAAACAAAGCTCTTAAGGTTCAACTTCAAAATACGGAGCAGGGGCTGGCTGACCTGCAGGAGGAACGCATAAGAGCGGTTGACCCAAGAGGCGAGATTGAAGCCATATCCCTTCAACAGATTCAGGCGTTAACCGGCCACCTTCTGAGGTTGAGACAGAAAAACCAGCAACTTTTAAAACAAATCCAGTTGGCGGAGAAGGCAATAGCGGAAAAAAACAGGGAACTTAAGGCTCAGAAGGAGCACCAGAAACCAAAGCAGAAGACAGAACTTGATTTAGAGGCCTTGTTTGAGGCAGATGATAGGGAACTCAAAAAAACATTGTTCGGGGGAGGGGGAATGAAGGTAAGCCTTGAATTCAAAGATTTCATAAGCTTTCTGTCAAGACACAAGAGAGTTAAGATCGCGGACGCAGCTCTTCTTTTGGATGTGGATCGAAGCCGGGTTAAAAAATGGGTTGACTTCCTACGATCCATGGATTTCATATCAGGCGGGGTTGAAATCCATTCCACGGTAGTAGCCAAACCCAAACTGAATCTCCTCTTACGCAAACTAGGTTAACCAGTCAAATGGAGTATGAAGTCGCAGTTGTGGGTGCAGGTCCGTCTGGGTCTCTTTGCGCAGCCTCCTGCGCCAACAAGATGGATACGCTTTTGCTTGGAGGATACGATGAACGGATGCGTTGCGCGGGGTTGATCAGCCTGCCGGGCCTTAAGGAAATCGGATGCGACTTCAAGGACATAGCAATAAATCGGGTTCGCGGCGCGAAAATAATTTCTCCAGGCGAGGTTACGGTGGAAGTGGACGGCAAAACCGAGCGTGCCTGGGTGGTGGATCGGGTTGAATTAGATAAAAGAATATATGAAAAAGCCCAGGATGCGGGGGCGCACACCGACCCCGGCTGGTGTGAGAGCATAAAAAACGGGGGTTTAATCTGCGCAGGCGGCAGGAGCTTCACATCTCGGAAGGTGGTTTTAGCCTGCGGCACCAACTATAGCCTGCAGCATAAGCTTGGGTTTGATGTTCCCAAAAGATTTTTGTTGGGAGCCCAATACGAGGTTAAGGTTGAGTGTGACCCGGATTTCGTTGAACTTCACTTCAACGTCCCTGGATTCTTCACCTGGATAATACCTTTAGGGGATGGCAGAGCCCGTGTAGGCCTTGCCACCTACGCTCAACCAAAAAAACACCTAAACCTTTTTCTGAATAAACTTAAAAGGGGTGCTAGGTTAACTTCAGAAAAGGTTTACTCCGAGAACTACGGAGTCATCCCCCTTTTTGACCCGAACCTCAGGATACAATATGGTGATGTTTGTTTGGTGGGTGATGCGGCAGCCCAGGTTAAGGCGACGTCGGGCGGTGGCGTAGTGTATGGGTGTAGGGCAGCTCAACATGCAAGTAAACCTGATTATGAAGAGATTTTCAAGTCAAATTTTTCCGGGGAACTCAGGCTTCATCTTATGATACACGATTTTTTGAATCGACTCTCAGATAATAGGATGGATGAGTTCTTCAGGTTAATCAATTCCCACAAGCACGTCCTGGAATGTGAGGGAGACATGGATTCAGCCGAAAAAACCCTTTACGCATTGATTAAAAAACCCTCTTTTTTAATGGGGTTTCTTGCGAAATCCCCTAAGCTATTTTTAGATTTTTTTTCCGGGGGTTTTTAACCGTATTTTCACTATCAATTATTTCCAATAAAAATGGATGTCCCCACGATACTTTCAGGATCCGCCTTGATTTTGTTGGTGGATCTTGCGCCTGGAGCCGCATTGTCCTTTGCTTTATTTCCTAAATTAGATTTTGATTGGGTTATGAGGGCAGGCTTAGCAGCGTTGTTAGGGCTTACGCCGGCGTTCATCCTATATTTCTTGGATAAAAACTTTGGGGTACCAATAACCTTCGAATCCTCTCTTTATACCTGGCTATTATGCATAATATTGGGTGTTTTCATATGGCAGGTTAGAGTTAAACGGGATTTTTAAGTCTTTTAACCGTCTAGGTTTATTTCTAATCAAATAAAAAGCAATAAAAAGGAGGTTTATGATGCAATTTAGTCCCATAATTATTAACAGGATCACCGATCAAACCCTGTCTGTTCTTGGAATGGTTTTCACGTTCATAGTGCTGTTTATTGGAGGATACTTCATAGGCCTGTTGGTGTCTTCAGCCATAAAGAGGGTGTTCTCGCTTAAGGAGATTGAAAACAGCTTGGTTCGCTACGGTGCTATGACAACCAAGCTTTGGGGTTCCGTCACTCATTTCTTCGCCCTATACTTTAAGTGGTTTATCACTGTCATGATACTTACTGCAACCGGCTTTCCCCTGGTTTCGGAATTGTTTTTTTTTATGAGGGATCTTTTAGGTTTTCTGGTCTTCGGGTTAATAGGCCTTCTTCTTGGAGGGGTCTTAAACAAGTTGGTTAAGGAGATACTCTCAAGTCTGGGTGTTGAGGAGTGGCTGAAGAAACACCGCATAGACGGAGCCTTCGGGGGTTTGAGTTTATCGGGCATACTTGCGGGGATAACCAAGTGGTATGTCGTTTTGCTTTTCGTTCAGCAGGGCACAACGATACTCAGCTTAAGTGTTTTGTCTAAATTCATATCCGATTTCGTGTTGTACATACCTGAAGCCATATCGGGTTTGTTGATTCTTCTTTTGTCTTTGCTTGTGGCAAGATTCACAAGCGACCGTATCAAACAAAGGAGACTTAGGTTGTCCGAGGAATATGCCTTGGCTGTTGAATCGGTGATAGTGTTTTTGGGCGTCGTGATGGCTTTACCCATACTTTTCAGCGACGTCGACGTAAGCATACTCACCGACAGCTTTAGGATACTTGTCGCAGGCATATCCATTGCGGTGGCGGTGGCAGGGGGCTTAGGCTTGAAGGAGGCGGTGGCTAAGAAGACTTCAACCTAGCTTAAGCTCTTGGCGTAATTGGTCGGGGGATTCGATTACCTTGAATTCCCCGCTCTCCCTTACTGTTGAGAGGTTTTCTAGGTCAACGGATCTTGCGGTAATCTCTGTTTCACCACACCCCCATCGGGTGCTTATTTTTTTCTCTGCGTCTGTGGGCAGAATCACGGGCGTGAGGTTTCTTTTCACAGCTTGGGCTGCGATGTTTGTTGCAAGGGAGTCGGCTATCCCGTAACGTATTTTGGCTATCGTGTTGGCTGTGGCGGGTGCGATAAATATTTTCTTGTATAAGCTTAGTTTAGTCACAAGCATAGGGTGGGGGCCTACATCCTGCTGTAGATAGATTTTCCGGGAAAATCCCTTGACTTGCTCAGATAAACCCAGGTACTCCAGGACCTGCCGTCCAGCAGGGGTTTCAGCGACATCTAATGATGCCTCTGCCTGTTTGAACGCTTCAACGCATTCGCCTAGCATGTGGCTTGCCCCTGTGAGGCACCACAAAAAAACCGGGTCAGTCATTTTTTTAGGGAGTCTCGTTAAATATGTATTTTATGGACATAAAGCCTGAGCAAACCAACTACCTGCTGATTTCAGCAGTAGCCGGCTTGGCCTTGCTTGTCGTGTTTTTCTCTTGGTATTCTATACCCTACTTTGATTTCATATTGGTTTTCCTTGGGGTGGCCGGCGGTCTCATAGCCTCATACATACTTTATCACTACTTCACTTCAGAGAAAAAAATACCTTTGGCTGAGGGAGAAGAGATTTTGATTGACGCCACCCATGGCAGAGACCATCTACTTCTAAGCTTCACGGGGGAGGAATCCACGCCGCAACAAGTCATCTCAGCCGACTTATATCTAACCAATCTGGGTGTATTGGCTTCGGATCCCCTGACTGAGCAGACTATGCTCTATATACCCCTTGACCGGATACATCAGGCAGACATTGTGGAGGGGGGGCTTAAATTGTCTTTCATGGCTGAAACAGGGGATTGGGGTGAGGCGGTTTTATATCCTCAAACCGGGTTTGATTTCTGGGCTCAAAAAATACATGAATCATTGACTCAAACTAATCCACAATAAAACATTTTTTTTAGGTGACTTAAATTATGTCGGAAAAAAACACGAAAAACGAGAAAAAACCTAACCTAAAAGACGAAAACATGTTAGCTGCTTTGGCCCACGTTAGCGCGTTATTTTTGCCTGTCTTAGTCCCACTTGTGATCTGGCTTTTGCATAAGGATAAATCAGGTTACGTGCAGTATCAATCTAAGCAGGCGTTGGTTTTTCAGGTTGCAAGCTGGGCAGCTGTATCGATATTGTCTGTTGTGGCCACGGTCTTGTCTTTTTTTTGCATAGGCGTTCTTCTTTGGCCGATTCTAATAGCAATTGGTTTTGGAGCGGCATTATACTCGATTTACGCTTGTTGGGAGACCTTAAATGGCAGGCCTTTCAGCTATGCATACGTGGATGAAGTGCTTGGGGGCCGCTGAATTTATCCAATACGTCATTTAGTGCAGGCGTCAGGTAGAGTGGTAGGATAAAACCAAACAACGTGCCTGTGATAATGCGCAGATGGTTGCTGCTCTCCCTCAAGCCAATCAACTGCGTTCCGCCATCCACCATCATTGGTGAGGCGAAGAGAATCAAAAACCAAAGTGGAGGTTGTTTGTGGGCTGCCTGCTCACCAAAAAAAAGACAGGCTGTTGAGCCTATGAATAAACCCATGTATATTCCAAGGCATCTTGTGCAAACAGCAAACATATTCCCGGATAACCCTATGCTCCTTTCCGGGTGTTGATGGCAGAAGGGCTTAAAGATTAGGTTCACTATTTTTGCGTGTTTCACCAGCCCGGCGTCAATTAAGTAGGGCGGGCTAAGAGATAAAAGCAGTATGGCTGTGAACATACTCCACAGCAAAAAAACCCCCTTTTTTTCCATAAAAAACTATTTTTTCCTTTCAATGATTAAAGCCGCTATGACCCCCCCTAAAGCCCCGAAGATCATCCCCAAAATCAGGTGCCCGAAAAACATTATCACCGCGAATACGAGGGTGTTCAAGCCCGCGAAAACCACGTCCCCAAATAATGCGGTTGGGTCGCGGAATTTAACGTATTCAGAGGTTATGCCAAAGACATCTATCAACATCTTTATAGCGAGATATAGGATGGTGGTCAAGAAAGCGTAGGGTATGCCTGTGAAGGCTCCTACGACCGCCCCGTCTGCCATTTGAATCGTGGCTTCCCTATGGTATAGGTAGGCTGCACCCATACCCCCCAGGATCACCCACAGACAACATACGTTGCAGCAGTTTATAACCGGCAAAGCGGCTACGAATCCGGAGCCTAACCCCCCAATCAGAGAGGGTATTATCATCTTCTTTAATTCCATGAAAGTGACACCTCAAACATAGTTATCTGCATGAAGGTTAATTAAATCTTTTCTTCTATCTCCACTTCCTCGATCACAGCCCCCCGATCACTTAAGCTTGTTGCTATGATATTAACCGCCTGGTTGACGGCCTTTTGGTTCAACCCCGTTGACTCAATAAAAAGGTTTCTGGTCTCAGAGGCGACCTTGCTTTTCTCCCCGTTTATTATGGGGGGAAAGGATAAGACATTTTCCTCGCAGTCGACTATGAGGGGGTATTTTTCGAAGCCAGAGAGTATGTCTGAGTATTCAGTCCCCTTAGGATGGCTTCTAAGTATCTGCTTAAGGTTTTGGGGTTTATTGCCTTCAAGGGGGGTGAAGGAGGCATCTTCCGGCGAGGCAACCTTGTATGTGAGGGGTGGTTTTATTTTATCCAGGTCATGGACCCCTATCGCAACCTTCCTCCTATTCCTTCCGTGGGTTGTATGCAGTTTTTCTTGAACCTGCATCAAGGAGATCAACGACTGCTCTGTGAGATCAATGTTTTTTGCCGCAGCACAGGATATGCTGGGTCTGACCCGCTTAACCCCCGCCTCCACAAACACCTTTAAATCCCCGGAAATTGTTTCGTATTTGACTTCTCTGGCTTCTATGTTTAGGTACCCCTTAAGCGCCCGTGCGAAGCCTTCAATGCTTAACATATCTGGGCGGTTGGGGAATACTTCAACGTTGATTGACTGCTCATCCACGCTCCCAAGATCCACACCCATCATTGGGATATGTATTTTAAGTTCCTCCACCTCCAATTCCCGGCCTAAAAGCCTTATAAGCTCTTTTGTGTCGTATTCAACCTGCGGCATCCTTGATTCTTTAATAATGGTAACTAAAATCTTTATATCATGAAGGTATTAATCGCAGGAGGCGGCACCATGGGCAGGGAGATTGCAAGGTGCCTGCCTGAGCATGAGGTGACGATCATCGAAAACGATTTGCAGGCCTGTGAACGGATAAAAGACGAGCTGCCTGAGGTAGAAATAGTGTTGGGTAGTGCTGCGCGTAAACACATCCTCTCTAAAGGGGGTGTGGATGAAGCGGATCTTGTGGTTGCTGTCGTAAACAAGGATTCAAAGAATCTCTTGATAGCCTACTACGCTAAGAAGAAGGACAAGAAAGTCATAGCAAGGGTTAAGGAGCCAGACTATGTATCTTTATTCCATGATCTTGGCATAGACGAAATCATCTCTCCTGAGAAGCGGGCGGCCATGGATGTCGTGAAAAAACTTGTGTGGGAATAAAAAAAATACTTTTTATTTTTGGGATTTAGCTTGAAATGTATGCCATAGACTTAGAGGACGTGAAAATCAGTCTCAGGGATTTGGCTGCAATCCTTCAGGTTGTCGCTTTAGTAATGCTTGTCCCCATAATCGTTACCTCCATATACACGTCCTCTCAATCATCCCTTGAATTCTTCAAGGAATTATCCGCCTTCATAATACCTTCCGCGGCATACTATCTTCTCTACGTCTTAATCCGTTTGACGATAAAAACCGACGCTGAAACCAAATCCAAGCACGGTCTGCTTGCTGTCGTCATAGCATGGTTTCTCATACCCCTTATCGGGGCTCTGCCGTTTCTCATCCGCGGAGCCCTAAATCCTGTTGACGCCTTCTTTGAGTCTATGAGTGGCTGGGCAACAACCGGGATGACTATGATAGCCCGCCCCGAATTAGTTGCAGCAGACCTTATCTTCTACCGCAGCTTAACCCATCTTGTGGGAGGCGTCGGCATAATAGCGTTGGGTCTTATGATTTTTTTGCAGTCAGGGAAAGCCGCCACAGACTATTATGTGAGTGAGGTTGGGGGGGGAAAAATCCGTCCAGGAATCCGGGGAACCATCTTCGAGACTTGGAAGATCTACCTACTTTATGCGTTCATCGGCATCGTGCTTTTCTATGTTGCGGGCATGAACTCCTTTGACGCCGTCAACCATGCATTTGCAGCTATTGCGACAGGCGGATTCAGCACCCACGCCGAAAGCATAGGTTACTTCCAAAGCATATGGATAGAGCTTGTAGCGATTTTGCTGATGCTTGCCGGATCCATAAGTTTTCTTTTGCATTTTCAGCTTTTCAACGGGGATTGGGGGGCGTTGAAGAGAAACATCGAGGCTAAATACATGCTGGTTTTGTCGGTGATATGTTTTTTAGTTGTTTTTCTTTCCCTAGCCAAGGATTCAGCCTATGATCCTTCATACTACCCCCACCTACTCCGTGATACCGTGTTCCAGGTGGTGTCGTCTATCTCCTGCACAGGGTTTGGCACGGTTGACACTGGAGGCTGGCCCCAGCTTGCTCAGACCGCCCTGATGTTTCTGATGTATGTTGGGGGGTTCTATGGATCCACTGCGGGCGGAATCAAGCTTTTGCGTTTCATTGTGGTGGTTAAGGCCGTATCATTTAACTTGCGTAAAATGATTCTACCTAAAAACGCGATCATAACCTTGAGGATGGGGGATAAACCCATAATGCCTGATGAAATAGTTTTTGTTATGGGGCTTTCAATGGTGTATCTCATGGTAGCTTTAGTTGGGGCCTCCTCTCTTATGTGGCTTGGGTTCACAGGCTATGAAAGCATGGAGCTTTCGCTATCTGCTATGGGTAATGTGGGAATAGTTTTCGTGACAGGCGATGCTTGGTATCATATGGCTGACGCTGGAAAAATTATTTTAGCTCTTCTCATGTGGATCGGCAGGCTTGAGATATTTCCTATCCTGATTTTTTTGGGCCCCCTTTATTTCAGGAAGAAAAGATAAACTCCGTTAAAAGTCGGTGATCTTTTTCTGGGTTAGGATGTTGCTTTTATCCATATAGTTTTTCACCGGGATGTTCAGTCTCTTTTGCATGTCCTCTAAGGCTTCCCCCCTGTTTTTGAATTTTTTGTGTTTGTTTTTTAATGCCGCTCTCACGTTTTCCCTCACCTCCCAAACGCCCACTGGAACCACGTAGCTGTCGTATATCTCTCTTATCACCACAACCTGTGCCTGCCTTCTCATTTCATCCAAAGCCCCTGTTACGGCCACTCGGCCTGCGTAGTATCCCCCGCCTTCGTTGAAGGCGTATTTGGTGCGGCCTGAGTGTTTCTCGTATTCCACCTGGATTACGGTTTCTTTTTGTTTCTGCGTCCAAAGGGTGTTGGGGCTCCAGGCTTCGAATAACTCGAATTCCCATGCGCCGGGCAATAATAGAACCTCAAAGTGGTTTTCGAGGTAGGTGTTTTCATAGACTAGTGTCTCAGACAGTTGGGGGTAATCCCTTATCCTCTGCATCTGTTTTTTGGCTATCATATCGTCTACCGCGGTTATGCTCCAGCGCGTGGGAACTATTTTTTTGTTTTCAGATAATCCGGTAGCCCCGCATGATAGTGCTTGAGTTAGGTAGTAGACGTCAAAACCCGCTTTATAGAGTTTGTTCAACTGAGTAGATGCGGTTAATTCATCACCTAAAATGTATTCCACTTTATGGGGTATTTTGGGGTTGTCTGTTACCCTCAGTTTCTTGAGCACCCCTGTTGGCCCCATAGGCTGGCTTATTGGGTTGAATTCAAGTGTGGGTTTGGGTTTATTCTGGAAGAAAGATTCCGTGTCAACGGTTTTGACGGAGAGAGCGATTTCCTGCAGGTTTTCCATGAACCTTGTGGGCGTTTTCACGTCTTGTTTCTTTTTGGATCGAACAAGATTGGATCTAAGCCCTATTATGTCGTCGAAGCCTAGGCCGTACCATTTACTTGGATCGTCTGAAAACTGAGTCTTCTCATAATCCAAACCGGTTAACTGACCTACGGAGACGTTTGGCCACCCGCCCCATCCGATGAATATGGAGGGACTGGGTCCTGATAATTCCCGGGTTAACTTCTCTGAGCTGGCTTTTACGGGCGCAAGCTTTCGAAGAAGCGGACAGGTTTGGTATCCACATAAAAGTTTAGCTCCCTTACACCTTAAACAGTTTCCCCTGCTTATGGGGTGGGCTTTCTCCAAAGCCTTTGTGATTTTACATCCTGGTTTCCTGCTCATCCTGAGGATTTATAGTTATTTAGCTTATTATTTTCTTTCCAAGGTGATGTAGTTTGCATGAGAAGGATTTCATAATCGGGGTTCGCCTTATGGTTTTCTCTTTTTTATTCGGTCTCATAAGCCTCCTCATATATCCGCGGATCCTCAGTTTTCTTGGATGGAGTTCCTGTCTTTTCATCACACCCTCCGCGGTGGGTTTAACAAGCTCCTTCCTCTTTTTGTTGGGTGTATTGATTTTTCTCATCTCCCTAGTAATAGAGGAGGAGCCCTAGATGATTGTTTATTTTCTATATTGTTTTGTGGGATGTTTTCTGGGTGTAGTCACCGGTTTGATTCCCGGGGTCCACGTGAACCTGGTGTGCCTTCTTGGATTGTCTTTATATCCGTTTTTAGGGGTTGACACAATATCTTTCGCAGTTTTAATGGTTTCTGTTAGTCTCACCCACACGTTCCTTGATTTTATTCCCGCCATCTTCTTGGGGGTGCCTGAGGAGGAGACTGCGTTGTCGATTCTGCCCACCCACAGGATGTATCTTGAGGGGCGGTCCCTTGATGCAGTCAAACTCACAGGATATGGAAGCCTTCTGGGTTTGTTTTTCTCGCTTCTTTTTATCGTGCCCGCCCTCTATATTATCCCTCTACTACATGGCCTGCTTAGGCAGGTGATTGTTTGGGTTATGTTTTTTGCTTTAGGGGCGTTGATTTTACGGGAGAAGCGTTGGGGCAAGGCTAAGGCTTTATTGATTGTGGTTTTGTCTGGTGCCTTGGGTTTATCCTCCTTTAAATTGAAGGTATTGTCTTCCAGTCAGGTTCTGTTCCCGCTTTTCTCAGGCATGTTCGGTCTTGCCACCATAATCTATTCCCTCTATACCCGTCCCACCCAAACTAACGTCCCTCAACAAAGTTTTTCACACGTTGAAGTTGATTTGGGGGTGGTTGGAAGCGGGTTTCTGGGTTCAATAGGGGGCATGCTAGTTGGAGTCCTACCCGCCTTCTCACCGTCTCAGGTGGGGATATTGATGGCCAGATTATATGGTTCAAGTGTAGCGCGCTTCCTTGTCGCAGTATCTGCCATAAACACCGCGGATGCTATCTACTCCTTCGTCGCACTTTATACCCTAGGCAATCCCAGAAGCGGGGTTGCCACGATGCTTTCTAAGGTGCTTACGATGGACGCCCTTTTATTTGCGTTGTTTGTTGGCGTATTCGCCTTCTGCGGTTTATGGGCCTATCTTCTACACCTTTATGTTGGAAGGGTTTCCGCAAGTTTCTTCTCTAAAATAAATTACCGGCTTATATCTATTCTGGTGGTGGGGTTTGTCTCATCCCTCGTTTTTGTTTTCACAGGATTCTTCGGGATTCTGGTTTTGTTTTTCGCAACGGTTCTTGGATTGATGCCTCCTCTGGGGGGTGTTAGCAGAACCCATCTAATGGGTGTCTTAATAATCCCCACAATGTTTTTTTTCCTGGGGCTTTGAAACTACGCCTATCTTCTCCAGCGCGCAACCGGTTTTTTCGCACAGTTTCTTAAGCGCCTCATAATTTTTTTCATCAAGGGTGATAAGGAAATTACCGAGGTTCCTTGTCACAGGATAGGGTTGGTTTTTTTCCAGCCGTATTTTTTTCCTTGACTTATGCTGCATTTCATAGACCGTTGAAATGAGCCCGCCTTTGGTGACGTCTTTGCTTGCGTTCACTTTTATCCTCTCTAAAGCTGAATACCAGGTACTCCAAAGTGTTTTTGTTTTATTGATCCGCTGCCTCTGTCCCCCCCATATGGGTTCACCCAAAAGACATACTATGTCTTCCTCCTGTGATCCTGCGTCGGATATGGGGTTTTCGACTATAAGCCTGCCGACGACGGTTATCGAGCATCTAGGCTGCGTTTTTTCGTATAGCGTGTTTCCACCGCAAAGCGGGCATTTTATTGCTTCCGACTGTATTTTAAGGGAGGCGACCATTTTTTGGACGTCTTCTTTTCCGCCGATCACCATATCCTGGGCGAACAGGGGTTCCGCTCCTTTAACGACAACATCCCCTGCCGCGTGTATTAGTGCGGACTTTAACACCAGTCGCCGGGTGTAGGGGCCGTCCGAGCTTAAAACGAGTTTCCCTGAGAAATCAATGCACACTGCATCATCCCATGATGCAACCCCCAGTAGGGGTTTAACACTCATCTGTTTGTCTGAGGCGATCAGAAGATCCCTTATCCAGTATAGGTCTTTAACGTGTTTTTGAATCAAATCCATCTTCAAGCAACCGGTCTACTCCGGGACAAAACGTTATTTTCGGGAGAAACCACAAGCCAAATATTTTTTGGAAGGGAAACTCCCTGCACACTCTTGGTCTGCACTCATGTACTGTGCATTTATCGTTTTTCAGAAACACGCATCTTCCCCTATCCCTTAATATGAATCGGTTTGAGTCTGTGAAACCCTGCCTTCCCTGTTTCTTGAGTTTCTCCACGTCCTCTTCATCCAACTCTATTATCCTCAACCTGCAGCAGTTACCGCACATAAGGCATTGAAATTTTCCCTTCCTCTGCCCTAACCGGAAACCCCTAATCCACATAGGGATTTTCATCAACACAATGAATAAAGCGAGGCTTATGACGAATTTATAGAAAAAAACCACGAACCTCCAACCTTCATTGATCACTGACTGAATCATTTGTGTTCATTGTTTTTATAGTAGACTGTCATTAAATTATACTGTTTTCTTGGTGGTTGTTTAATGCCTAAAAAGAAAAAAAACAAGGCGAGTGAGCCTACAAAATCACCTAAACTCCCTGAAGCTGAGAAGTGCTGCAAACACTGCCAGGACTATAAACTCTGTAAGGAACGCGGGGAATGCTGTGAATACTGTGATTACTACTCCAAAGGCCTTTGCACCTACCAGCTTACCAAGGATCTGCCTAAACACATGATAGAGATATGTGACTACCGGGGAGACGACTACGGCATAGACGACTACACGGCATACAGCGAAGAGATAAGCTGATTAACGGTTTTTTTGGCTTAACTGCTAATAGTAATTGTTTTACAATGGATTCACGCATAAGCGGCTTCTACAAACTACCTTTAGGCGAACGATTGAAGGTTTTGAAAAATATGGGGGTTTTATCTGATCTTGATCTCAGGACATTGGAGGAGGGGTTGTCTGTTGATCAGGCTGAGAAGATGATAGAAAACGTTGCGGGTTTATTCCAACTCCCCTTGGGGGTGGCAACCAACTATCAGGTAAACGGCAGAGACTATCTAGTGCCAATGGTCACTGAGGAGGCGAGCGTCGTAGCAGCCTCAAGCAATGCAGCGAAAATAGCCAGAGCCGGCGGAGGATTTAAGGCTGTTTGCTCCGACCCTATTATGGTGGGTCAAATCCAGTTGACGGGTTTAACTAGCATAAGCCGGGCTAAGAAAACACTTCTAGACTCCAAGGAGGAGTTAATTGAGCACGCCAACAACCAGGACCCGGTTTTAGTGCGACACGGTGGGGGGGTGCGGGATATTGAGGTCAGGGAAGTCGACACACTGCGGGGTACTATGCTTGTTTTACATCTTCTTGTTGACGTGCGGGATGCGATGGGTGCGAACGCTGTTAACACCATGGCCGAGAGCATAGCCCCGAAGGTTGAGGAGAAGACTAAAGGCAAAGTCTATCTTAGAATAATCTCAAACTACGCGGTCAAGCGCACAGCTAAATCCAAGGCAGTCTTCCCAAAGGATGCGTTGGGCGGGGAGGCCGTCGTTGAAGGAATACTTAATGCGTGGGCCCTCTCCCAGGCAGACGTATACCGCGCGGTAACCCACAACAAGGGTGTGATGAATGGGGTGTCCGCGGTTGTTTGCGCAACTGGAAACGACACCCGCGCAGTTGAGGCAGGGTGTCACAGTTTTGCTTCAAGAAGCGGGGAATACAAACCGTTGACTGCGTATTATCAAAACGATGAAGGGGATTTGGTTGGGGAGATCGAGATACCCTGTCCAGTCGGTTTAGTGGGGGGGGCCACCCGATCCCATCCCATAGCCCGGCTTGCGGTAAAGATTCTTGGTGTTAAGTCAGCCAACCAATTAGGCGAAGTAATAGCTTCCGTCGGCCTTGCTCAGAATCTTGCCGCCCTTAAGGCCCTGGGTTCTGAGGGCATACAGAGGGGGCATATGAGTCTGCACGCTAAAAACATAGCGATTCAGGCAGGAGCAGAAGGTGCATTAATAGATCAGGTCGCAAAGATTATGGTTTTAGATAAAAAAGTTAGGGAGGATTACGCAAGGGAAATCCTCGCTAGATTAAAAAGAGACTGAATTTCTTTTATTCTTCTTTTCTCACGTTCTCCGCTTTGGGTCCGCGTTCTCCATCCACTACGTCAAAGACGACGCGGTCTCCTTGTTCAAGGGTCTTCTCGTCTTCGATTCCTGAGCGGTGTACGAAATAGTCTTTTCCGTCTTCAGCTGTTATGAATCCGAAGTTTTTTGTGGAATTGAAAAACTTGACTGTGCCTTCTACCATGGTTTAATTCACCTCCTTAATGTTGTATTGTTTTTTTTAGGGTCGTCAAAAAATGACTTTCAAAAAAATTCTCCTTCAAGAAACCAAGCAATAAAGACTCTGTTGACATTAAAACCTTTCACTCACAAAAAAATCAATTTTTTTATCTATATTATCTTTCGCTTGGCTACTTTATAAATACACGCTTTTTTTTTATTCAGTTGTTATAACACAACCCTTCTCTGTGACTAGGATTGTGTGTTCAAACTGGGATACGCAACCGCCTTCTTTCTCGCGTAATGGGGGGTAGGATTTCAAGACATCCTGTTGAGTTAATTGATTAAGCAGAATCGGGAGTTTGAGGGGGTTCACTTTTTGGGCGTACCACCTTGAGGTGAAGGGAAGGCCCTCTCGTTTGCTTATGTGTTTTATTACGCCCCTAAGTTGTCTGTCCCTCGTCTTTATGGGTTCGAGTTGGCTGTAGATTTCAGCGCCCCGCGATTCAATCACCCTGCCGTAACCGTCTGTTGCAAAGGGCTCGATTGCAAGCACCATATCTTCTTCCACCTCCCAGTCATAGGGGACTTTTATATTCGGTATTGATAATCCTGCGTGAAGATCGTATTGTTTTACTTCGTGTCCTGAGAGGTTTTCTATAGGTTTGTATCCGGCGTCAACCATGGTTTCATAGACCTTCGCTCCTATGTCGGCTACCTTACAGCCGGGTTTTATCATAGATAATGTTTCATCCAAAGCCTTCTGGTTTGCTTCAAGGAGTTTGGGGTGTTCTGCGGATAAATCAATGGTGTATGCGGTGTCTCCGATATATCCGTCTACGTGGACCCCTAAGTCGATGGATACTACGTCCCCCTCCCCTAAAACTGTTTTATCCATGTGTTTAGGTGCGTAGTGGGCTGCCACATCGTTTATGCAGACGTTCGCTGGAAACGCAAGCCCTCCGTTTTCCTCAATTATTTTAGCCTCAATCTCATCTGCGATATCGACTGCTTTTGCACCGGCTTTAACGAGTTTCATACTCCATCTGCGCACTTTAGAAGCGATTTTACCTGCTTTAAGTATTTTCTCTCGCTCAGATTGTTCCATGATAAAGTTTATATTAACGCATATTGGTTTAAAACAAACCCTTAAAATAATCTTGCAGCCTATACTTATCTTATGTTTATTGTGTTAGAGGGTGTTGACGGGTGTGGCAAGAGCACTCACGCAAAGCTTTTAGGCCAGTGGTTGGAGGATGAAGGTGTTTGTGTTTTTTTGACTGCTGAGCCTACCAAAGGTTTTTTGGGTGACGCCCTAAGAAGCTTTTTATCCGGATACCAAAGCCTTGATCCCCTATCTCTTTCTCTTTTGTTTTGCGCAGACCGGATGCAGCATTTATCCGAGGAAATCAAGCCGGCTCTATCTGAGGGTAAGACGGTTGTCTGCGAGAGATACGTTCACTCAACAATAGCCTATCAGGCGGCGCAGGGTGTAGACTGGGATTGGCTTTGGCAGCTGAATCGATTCGCGCTTGAACCGGAATTAGTGCTTTACCTTGACGTGGACCCCGAAGTGGGTGTTGAACGCACTACCACCGGCGAGGTTTTTGAGAAAAAGGAGTTCCTATCGAAGGTCAGA
>WJJK01000307.1 GCA_014729705.1 Candidatus Altarchaeales archaeon
ATGTTGCCTGGCAAGAAACTTAAACGCCGCGGCGGCAGGGTATGCGAGCCTGTGACTGTGAGGTGGGAGTTCACAGAAAAACGATTCCAACCGGTTTTAGAGCGGTTGGTGGGGGCGTGGATGCTTGAAGACGACGTCGCCCACACCCAACTTTATCCTGTGAGGCTCGCCGACCACTTAACCCGGAAAGTCAAGGTATCCCGGGTCCTAAAGGAGATAGTGCGTGAAAATAATCTGTCCCCCAAATACCGGGTGCTTCGGGGAGGCGGTATTTAACTTTTACTCTACATATTCTTTCTACTATGAAGCTTAAAGTCAAGCTGTATGAGATTGAGACAGGCAAACCGATTATTGTCTTAAATGAGGAGGATATGAAGGAGTTGGGCGTCCACATAGGCGACCGCATTAAAATCTGCAAACCCGAGAACACCTGCATGGTAACCGCCGTAATCGATGCTAGCACTGAATTAGTGGGGTTAGGGGAGATAGGGGTTTTCGAGGACGTCTACCGGGAGCTTGACGTTAAGGCAGGCGACATAGTTGATGTGAGGGCAACCAAGAGGCCGCAGTCCATTGAGTTCATCAAAAAGAAGTTGCACGGCAAACACCTGCACGGCACAGAGATTAAACAGATTATTCAGGATGTCGTTGACAACAACCTCTCCGACATCGAGTTAACCGCCTTAGTGGTTTCATCCTACATAAACGGATACGACATGGATGAGACGGTGTCTTTGACTAAGGCTATGGTTGAGACTGGGGAGCAGATTAATTTCGGGGAAAACACGGTCGACAAACACTGCATCGGCGGGGTGGCGGGCAACCGCACCACCATGTTGATTGTGCCCATACTCACCGCCGCAGGACTCACTATGCCTAAGACTTCAAGTCGAGCCATCACCTCCCCTGCGGGCACCGCCGATACGATGGAGGTTTTAGCGGAGGTCGAGTTCAGCATCCAGAAACTGAAAGACATCGCCAAAGACACCGGCGGCTTCATCGTCTGGGGTGGTTCCGTGAACCTCGCCCCCGCAGACGACAAGATAATCAAGGTGGAGTACCCCCTATCAATCGACCCGGAGGGTCAGGTGCTGGCCTCCGTTATGAGCAAGAAGAAGTCGGTTAACGCCCAGAATCTTGTAATCGACATCCCCGTGGGTAAGGGCTCTAAGATAGAGGACATGCACACCGCATCCGAGCTTGCCCGTAAATTCATTGAAGTCGGCCACCGGCTTGAAATAAACACTAAATGCCTTATAACCGACGGTTCAAGTCCGATTGGAGCGGGTATAGGGCCCGCGCTTGAGGCGCGCGACGTCTTAATGTGTCTTGAGGGAACAGGCCCAACGGATTTGATGAACAAGAGCCTGGATTTGTCGGCTGTGCTCCTTGAGTTATCAGGGAAGGCTGTGCCCGGGGAGGGCAGGAGTCTGGCGGAAGAAATCCTTGAATCTGGGAAAGCCCAAACCCAGATGAAGACCATCATCGAGGCGCAGAAGGGCAACCCAGACATAACGGCCGCGGAAATAGTCATAGGACCTCATCAAGCCCAGGTTGAAGCCAAAATAGAGGGTAAGGTGAAGTTCATAGACAATAAAATAATTTCCGCGTTAGCGCGGTTGGCGGGCTGCCCCAAAGACCACACCGCAGGAGTGGACCTGAAAGTCGCAGTCGGAGACGAAGTCGATAAAGGCGACCCGCTCTTCACGGTCTGGGCGGCTCACCCAGGTAAACTAGAGGACGCAGTCAAAAAAGCCAAACAAACCAACCCAATACAAATCGGGGGACTCATACTAGAGGAAGTAGTCTAGGAGGTTTATCTACCGTCTAGTTTGGAGTTTATCTGGTTCAAGCGGTTTAACGCCTCCCGGTATTTATTGCCTGAAGCCAAGTGTTTCGCGGATTTAAGCTCATCCCTTAAATCCCCTGAGGCATTCTCAGAATCAAGGCGCCGTGAAACCTCAGAGAGTCTTTGTTCATAGGAAAGCTGAAGCTTTTTATCCTCTTGATCCTCCTCACTTTTATCCTCAGTCTTTTCAGGTTCCTTGGGAGGTTGCTGAATAAAGGAGGGTTTAGATTGCTCCGGTTCCTCCTTGTCGGGTTTCAATTCAGCTGCCATCTCTTTTTTAATCTCCATTTTACGGTCGAATTTCGCGTAAGCATCGCCAGAGGATTTATGTTTAGGTTTCCCGCCGGCTGGGGGAGTGAAAGAAGGTTCAGTACCTGCAGAAGTTGGCTTGGTTTTGGCTTCAGGTTTTGTAGGTTCCACATCAGGCCTAGGTTCAGATTTTGGTGTGGAGGTAGGTTTAGGTTCATGCGTTTGGCTTGGTTTTGCTGAAGCAGGAGGGGATGCTGTAGGCTGCGGTTTCTCTTTTGGTAGTTGTCTTAACTTCTTTTGAGCTTGCTTTATCAAGCCACCTACTTGCCCGTTTAACCTGTTTTCACGGGTCACATAATTTTGCTTTAGATTACCTGAGCCTTCAAGTTTGTTTCTAACTTTTTCTCCGGTATTCTTTTCATATTCTCTGAATGATTTTTCTGCAACCTCGAATTTTTCTTTAGACGGGTTTTCTATTACATCAAAAAACATCTTCTGATAGCCAAGCAAGGCAGGACCTGCTTCACTTGAAACTTTTTCGGGGGATTTCTCTTCAAAGCCCTCATTTAAGGTGTCAACACTTTCTTGTGTTTGTTTATGTAG
>WJJK01000308.1 GCA_014729705.1 Candidatus Altarchaeales archaeon
ACCCCAAACGATCGGGTTGAAAGAGTTACAGACGAGGGCATCGTCATTATACAATTCGTAAAGTGAGGAAGAGATATTTCCGCAACCGAAACCAAACTCATAGTCCCCAACTACCCAATCAGGTTCCGGATCATGGCCTCCCGAAACGGTCGAGTTGAATTTAGGGATGGGTCCTGCACTTACAAACCTTTCCATGACATTAGGCATCATATCACCGGCCTCTCGATTTATGTAGAGAGGAACGACAATAGTGCCACTAGGATACCCGTCATCTCCCGAGTTGTCAGGGTGGGTATATGAAGCTGTAGGAGCCCTGTCACCGAAAGGAAGCCCACAGGTACCAGACCCGAGGGGATGAGAGTTTGAAACTACCTGCCTTTGTGATCCCGGAATCTCAAGGATGAGGTTAAAAGACATGTAGTTTACGCCGAGAACAGCATTCTCTGAGTTTTCCCAGGAATAACCAGGGGTTTTATCCCCTGGAGCCGTCGGGGCAAGAGTATTACCCCAGAAAGCGGCATTTACCCAGATCCTATTAAGACGAGCACCCTTCGGAGCCTTCCCTGGATACGGGCTATTAATTCCACTGCCCGGCTGTGCAGCCTGGGTAAACAACTCTGTGAGGTCATATCTCAAAGTCGGAGGCTGGCAAGAGGCATCGTACTGGAAGGATTCCTGAATGTAACCATTTGGCCAGTACAGCTGCCACCATTCTCCGGCAGGGGACCAGGTATAAGATGAATCCGAGAGAGACGTCGTAGTATTGGAGGGATCTGGGTTGTTCGAGTTGAAAAGCTCAGGCCTTTCATTGAAATTGGTTCCGTATTGGAGAAGACCTGCAGGCCAATCCGAATACGTACCAGTATCCCTCAGATGAGCAATACTGGTACGTATCGCGCTATTTTTATCCACCAGCAGCCAGGGCTTGGAAAGGTCTTGTGTTGTGGTTTCTAGATTTGAGGTGGTGACACCCAAGATGTCTGGATTACTCACAAGAGGGGCTAATCCTAAACCACCCCCACCAGAAGCTTTGAGGTCGCCTCCACGGGCCATAACCACATTGGAACTGGCCAATCTCGGGGGTACGGCAAGGATTTTTTCTCTAGCGATTGGCTGCAAGGCATAAACGATTGGGGTATCCGTCCTTCCCGTATCCGGGACATCTCCTGTGATCGTATCCGGCCAGATACCCATCACAGAAAGAGGGCTGTAAAGAATCGGAAGACCCTTTTTACCCTCAGCCTCTATAATTTCCGTATGAAAAACTTCGCAGTCACCGCCTAAGACGATGTGACCCGTATTGGGACACCGGTTGATCCTAAAAATATCAACAACGAGATCCTCATCATCCCCAACTCGAGGCCATCCGTCCGTCCAACATTCATTACTAATCGGAACGGTAACTTCATAAGAGGAGTTAAGCTCCGTACCAAAGCGATAAGGAATCGGCTTTTGGAGATGGAGGTAAGAACCTACATTCTCCTCTGTGAGGGGGGAACTAAAAACCCACCTCAGTCCGCGAGCCGCTGAATAGCAGGTATACCCACTATTCGCGCTGTACATGAGAGCGGCATTATTCCGATCTCCACTACCTCGGTCACACTGGGAGTTGGCTCCTTCGTGAGTGTAGAAACCTATTGCTAGGTCACCATCAGAGGAGGAATGGGAATAAGCAGGACCTTCCTTCTGGGCTCGAGAACTATCAAGGCTGGAGAAAAACTGAATCCTCAAGGTTCCTCTCTGGCCTAAAAGCTCAGCTCTCTGTGCAGGGGTGAGAGCCTTGCTTGTCCCGGTACCACCGGTCAGATTCGCCCCACTAACCGTAATCCTTGTGGGAGCGGAAGAAACCAGCGTTATGGAGTTTCCATCCGTTCCTGGAGGCACTGCGGTAAGTGTACTAGACAACCCGGAAAGTTCTGCTGTTACTAAAGAGGTAAAGGAGTTTGAGGGGTCGTTAATCGCCTCTATCATCTCCAGCAGGATTTCTTCCCTTGTCCCACTATCAATAGAGAAATCATTACTACCAGGGGTTCTTGCTCCCACAACTGCTGTAAGAGGAGTTCCTCCGATGGTAAGAGTATCCCCCGCCAGAGGTAAGGTACCTGTCGTAGCAAAGGACCCTTCTGCTTGAACGGCATCCCCGTCAAGGTCATACGTGACCTCGACGTTTACCCCGAGGGGATATTGAGCACTGGTCTCAGCTGTCCACTTAATGAAAGCCCCTGGATGATTCCCAGGAAGAGGAACATTCACACCGTTTAGATCATCATCAGCATTCGCAAGGTTAACAAGGTCAGTACAATTGTATACCAACCCCCCAAGACCAATCGTATCGGTGTGAATACTGACACCAGAACTGTTTGTGACTTCCATATCCAGGGAGCCTACCGCAATTGTTTGACCAAAATACCCAAACTCGGTCACACAGTCATTCGTTCGTGGATCCGCAGCCATCCTGAGAATCGGAGCCCGCTCATATAGGGGGAAAACCGTTACACCGGCAGCGCGAGTATCGTGATTCCCTCTATTGAGTTTCCTCAGAACTGCAACATCATGCTCTATAGCAAGGGACCCATGATAAACGTCATACTCTTCGATGACATCAATAATGACCCACCAACCTGTATAAGCGTACTCTCGAGTACCGCTAATATAAAGCTGCCGACCAATATCAGCAGGCTTCTGGAAAGAATAAGAGGTCGAACCTGAGGTCAAAGAATAAAAAATGGCATCTGCTCCCGGAATCATATCCCCATTTTTGTCTTTGGGGGGGAGAAGGCCACCATCTACACCTCTCGGACCAAGTACTGGAACAAATTCAACATTGGAGGTAACCCTGAATTTGTGGCCACGAAGCGGTCGACGAACGTTACCATCATCAACCCGATCACCATAACCATTTTCGATGTTCGAATTGATCGCCAGTTTTTTATTTGTGTTTGGGCTCAGGTCATAAACTATCTCTGGATTTGCTCCCCCATCCAGCTCTATCCAATCA
>WJJK01000028.1 GCA_014729705.1 Candidatus Altarchaeales archaeon
CTCAAAAACTTGCCTATACTTGAATAAAGTACTTGCCCCTAAAACGATGCCCTCCTCTTGTTTCAAGATTTTGGACAGGGTTCTGTATGAAAGGGAGCCTTCTCCAAAACTAACAAGGTATTCGGTAACCAGCTGACCGATGCCGACGGCATAACGGAGGTGGCTTTCTCTGTGTAGTCTTCCTATCTCGAAAGCTAATTTCTGGAGATTTTCTACCTCTTCAACCTTCTGTAGTTTCCCCATCTGTAGTTCCTTCTTTAAAGGCTCCCGCAATTCCTTTTTTCTCCGCTTCTTGCCAGATGAGTTTCTCGATGAATTCCTCAAGTGGGACGTTGATCATAAGGGCCATGGCTTTGGCTGCCCGGTTGTTTACGCGGCGTTCGTTTTTTGGAACACAACTCTCTTAATTTCCTGGCAGAAAGAGCTTTTTCTTCCGCTTTTTTTAGCCATTTATCCTGTTTTTCGCTTGGGAGCGCGAGAACAGCTTTGTAATGTTCTAGTGTGAGGTGTTTATGCGCATAAACACCTCCCTCTTTTGAGATCTCCTTTTGCCGAGAAATGACCCTGAAAACCTTCCGGTAATTGAATAAGGTGGCAGCTCCCAATATGATCCCTTCGTCCTCCTTGAGGATTTTGGACAGGGTTCGGTAAGAAGGGGAGTTTCTTTTTTATTTCCCAAAAAGCTCATCAATGAGTCTGCCAATGCTTACCGCATAATGCAGATGATGGGCTTTGTGGAGATCCCCAATCTCTGCAGCGAGGGATCTAAGCTCTTTGTCGGAAACTAACTGTAGAGAGGTTTTATTGGTCATGGGTGCATTCCGAAAAGTGTTTATGCGCATAAACAGGGTGTCAATGGTTTGCTTCTTCGGATCTTATCTGTGTTACAACAGTTACAGGAACCCCAAACCTTTCGGATATTCTCTTGTCGTCCCATATCGCTCCCCTGGGATCTCTGACGAAACTGCTCACTGCGAAACGTCTGTCTTCTTCGCTGTCTTCTGGGCCTATTCCATGGTGCGCATTTACCCCAAATGCGCACAACGTTGCCTCCCTCAGCCCTCCTTTAGCCACGAGAGCTTTGACCGTTTTTAGGTGAACCTTTTCCGCACTTGCTATCACGTGATACCCATCCCCTATCCAATAGGTCCCCTCATCGTCGAGGAAAAGCAAAACCGGGGGGAAGGTAGGTAGCTCCTTCCATCATAGCTTTCGCATATCTATCTACTACTTCTGGGTCTACCCCATTGGCTCTCATGTGTGTCCTCCCATCCCGACAAATCTGGTCGAGAGGGGCCAACTCTAATTCCCATTCAAGTGGTGTTTTCATCTTCCTTTTCCTTTTTGAACTCCCCTGCAATCCCCCTCTCCTCCGCCTCCTTCCAAAGAAGTTCTTCGACGAGCTGGGAAAGAGATTGGTTTTTCATGAGGGCTAAAGCTTTTCCCGCACGGTTAGCTTCCGGGCTGATTGCAAGGTACGTCCTGTTCGCCCTGTATGGGTTTGGCATCTCCTGGAACCTCTTGGGAGAGGGTGGCGGCCACCACCCTCCATACTAATATGTGATTTATAAGCCGATCACCAAGAAAAAAGACTCCTGGCCTCACATTTTACCCGAAAAATTAGAGAAACCTTCAAAAAACGTTGTAGGTACGGGGTATATATGAACCGTGGTTCCTTTAAGCCTGTGAAGTGTACAAATCAGGAGGTTACATTGACGAAGCAGGAATTGATCGTAAAAATTGCCGATAATCATGATGATCTTTCGAAGAAGAAGGTTGAGCAGGTCGTAGGTGACGTGTTTAACACTATTTCTGGTAGTCTTCAGGAAGGTGAGAAGATTTCCTGGCCGAAGTTTGGTACTTTCCAGGTAACCGAGCGGGCTGCTCGCAAGGGTCGTAACCCTCGCACTGGCGAGACTATCGATATTGCGGCTTCGAAGGGCGTGAAGTTCAAGGTCTCTTCGTCGCTCAAGGACGTTCTCTAAGCGTCCCAGGTTCGGTTCCGAACGCTGAAAGGCTCCCTTCGGGGAGCTTTTCTAGTTCTTGGGGGAGTTTTCCGGAATTCCGGGAATCCCTCTAAGCCATATGGCTAAGAAATCCTCGTGTCCCCGTATAACCCCAATCGATCAGTTGACCGGTTTTGTTTGTTTCAGCCCAGGCGATACCGGAAGGATTCAAATCGATTCCGATAACCCCGTCGTCGAATCCGAAGAAATAGGGGTCCGGTTCATCGAACGTACCTAGAGAAAGATGAAACCACCACCTATCCATTTTGAATACCAAGATAGAGGGACTGGTCTTCTCGTATTTCACCTGAGTACTGTGGGGGAAGGAAGTCCCATTTAGTACGTAGGAAGCTTATGTGAAGGTGTGGTTCCCCAATAAATGTCCATCCAGCGGTGAGGATGTCAGCGAACCGTGCTTCTGTGGGTCTGAAGACGTCGGTATTGGAGTATGGGGGTCTGTTCCCCATGAAGGCGTCTCTAGAGAACACGGTAGTTCCGAGGATGACGATATTCTGTGCCTGAGCTATTTGTTTCAGTGCAGGTACAACGAAGGCTCCTGGGGGTGCAAGGAGGAGGAGCTGGTCGATAATCAGGACATCTATGTCTATTTCTTCTGTGGCTAATCGGTCCAGTTGGGTGAGTTCTATACGGAGGTGGGGGTTTATCAGGTGTATGAGCCTGGTTGGGATCCCTTCTGGGGCAATAATACGTACCTCTAGCCCCTGGTTTTCCCAATAACGCATAGCATTTACTGCCAGGGTTGTTTTTCTGTGGCTCATGTAGGCTCCGTGGATCCATATATCTCCGGGCTCTACAGAGTTTAGAAGGGCTCTCAAAGGGTTCGAGCCTTCTCTTTCCTGGAGACGGAACAGGTCTTCCGTTACATCTTCACCGAGTTCTTTCAGTTTCTCGAGTCGTTTGCGGTTCATCAGGCCCTCCTGGATACTGATACCCCATTCCGATGACC